>CAXTVL010000248.1:1741-4765 GCA_964247515.1 uncultured Acetobacteraceae bacterium
CCCCGCGGCCCCGCGGCCGCACCCCCACCCCCCCCCGCCCCCCCCCGCCCACCCCCCCGCCGAACCCGGCGCCGACCACCACCGGGCGCGGGCCGCTGCCGGTTGGCGCCCGAGCCACCGGACGATAGGTGGTGTCGGGCGCGGGCACCACCCGCCCGTCGCCGCGCGCCAGCACGGCCACTGGGTCGGCCACTTCGGCGTCGATGGTGTAGACCAGCGACACGCGCGACCTGCGCCGGGCGTCGTGGCCGCGGCGGAACACGCTGTGCGAGAGCAGCGCCTCCGGCGCGATCCGCAGCCGCTCCAGCACCGCCTCCCTGATCGCCTCCTCGCCATGGTCGAGCGGGAGCGCCACCTCGGTCAGCCGCAGCGCCCCGGGACCGGCCACGGCGCTAGTCGGCGGCGTCGGCCGTGGTGTCGTTGGCGGGTACCACCTTGCGCGTGTGCTTGATGCGCTCCATCGCCTTCTGCACGTGGCTGCTGAACACGAACTCGGCCGGGCGCTGGTTGGCGAGCGAGATCTCCGGCGCCATCGGGCCGGTCACTTTCGGCCCCTTGAGCGCCATGCGCGCGACCTTGAGCGGGCTCTTCACCGCGTCCATCACCGCGGTCGACTCGTAGCCGCTATGGACCATGCAGTCGGCGCACTTCTCGTAGTTGCCGGTGCCGTAGCGGTCCCAGTCGGTGCTGTCCATCAGCTCGGCATAGGTCTTGGCATAGCCCTCGCCCAGCAGGTAGCACGGCCGCTGCCAGCCGAAATAGTTGCGCGTGGGCTTGCCCCATGGCGTACAGACGTAGTTCTGGTTGCCGGCCAGGAAGTCCATGAACAGCGGCGACTGGGTGAAGCGCCAGGCCTTGCCGCCCTTCTTGCGGCCCGGGTCGCGGCTCAAGATGTCGCGGAACAACTGCTTGGTCTTCTGCCGGTTGAGGAAGTGGCCCTGGTCCGGCGCCCGCTCGTAGGCGTAGCCGGGCGAGGTCATGATGCCGTCGACCCCCATCGCCATGACGCTGTCGAAGAACGCCGCCACCCGCTCCGGCCGCGCGCCGTCGAACAGGGTGCAGTTGATCGAGATGCGGAAGCCGCGCTCCTTGGCCTTGCGGATCGCGGCGATGGCGCGGTCGTAGGTGCCGTCCTGGCTGACCGAGCGGTCGTGCATCTCGCGGTCGCCGTCGAGGTGGACGTCCCAACTGAAGTATTTGTTGGGCTTGTAGTCGTCCATCTTCTTCTCGAGCAGCAACGCGTTGGTGCAGAGATAGACGAACTTCTTGCGCGACAGCATCCCTTCGACGATCTGCGGCATTTCCTTGTGCAGCAGCGGCTCGCCGCCGGCGATCGCCACCACCGGCGCGCCGCACTGGTCCACCGCGTCGAGGCAGTCCGCCACCGACAGCCGCTGGTTCAGGATCTCCGCCGGGTAGTCGATCTTGCCGCAGCCCGAGCAGGCGAGGTTGCAGCGGAACAGCGGCTCCAGCATCAGCACCAGCGGGTAGCGCTTGCGGCCGAGGAGATGCTGCTTGACCACGTAGGCGCCCACGCGGGCCACCTGGTTCATCGGGACGGACATAAGACGGTGCTCCTCAGGCGTCGGCGAGTTCGGCGGGAAAGCGGAAACGCACGTCCTCGGCCACGCCCGCCAGGGTCGAGACCTCGACCTCGCCGAACGCGCGCAGGCCGTCGATCACGCCCTGCACCAGCGTCTCCGGCGCCGACGCGCCGGCGGTGAGACCCACCGTGGCGAGTCCCGCGAACCATTCCGGCCGCAGCGCCGCGGCGTCGTCGATCAGGTGGGCCGGGCGGCCCAGCTCCTCGCCGATCTCGCGCAGCCGGTTGGAGTTCGAGCTGTTGCGGCTGCCGACCACCAGGATCACGTCGGCCACGCGGGCCAGGTCGCGCACCGCCTGCTGCCGGTTCTGGGTCGCGTAGCAGATGTCGCGCACGTCCGGCCCCACGATGCCGGGGAAGCGCGCCACCAGTGCTGCGATGATGTGCCGGGTGTCGTCGACCGAGAGCGTGGTCTGGGTGATGTAGGCCAGCCGGTCCGGGTTGCCCGGCCGCAACGCGGCCACGTCGTCCACGGTCTGCACCAGATGCACGATGCCCGGCACCTGGCCGATGGTGCCCTCGACCTCGGCGTGCCCGGCATGACCGATCAGCACGATCTCGCGGTCCTGGGCGGCGTAGCGGCGGCCCTCGTTGTGGACCTTGGCGACCAGCGGGCAGGTCGCGTCGATCACCGGCAGGCCACGCTCGCGCGCCACCTCCTCGACCACCTTGGCGACGCCATGGGCGCTGAACACGGTCATCGCACCCGGCGGGATTTCCGAAAGCTCGTCGACGAACACCGCGCCGCGGGTGCGCAGATCCTCGACCACGTGCCGGTTGTGGACGATTTCGTGGCGCACGTAGATCGGCGGGCCGTATTTCTTCAATGCGCGTTCGACGATCTCGATGGCGCGCTCCACGCCGGCGCAGAAGCCGCGCGGCTGGGCCAGGATCACACGCATCATTCCACCAACCTCCGACCGAGCCGCGCCGCCGGCGAAAGAGCGCATCGTACGCTTCACACCGCAGTGCACCAAATGACGGGACGCCACAGGGCGGCTTCAACCCAGGGTAACGCATCACAGGCATCTGGCTGACGCGGTTTCAGCCGGCTAAGCTAACGCTCTGCATCACTGTGTCGCGGATGCAACACTACAGGGAAGCCCGGAAGCGCATCATGACGGCGAGGACGAACACCATGCATCACGAGCAGGAACTCGCCGAGGCGATGGCCACCGTCGCGGCGGAGGTGGAGGCGGCGCTCGACCGGCTGCTGCCGGTGCCGGACGGCGCCGAGGCGCGGCTGACCGAGGCGATGCGCTACGCGACCCTGGGCGGCGGCAAGCGGATGCGCGGCTTCCTGGTGATGGAGGCCGCCTCGCTGTTCGCCGTCGAGCGGTCGCAGGCGGCGCGGGTGGCGGCGGCGGTCGAGATGCTGCACGCCTACTCGCTGGTGCACGACGACCTGCCGGCGATGGACG
>CAXTVL010000249.1:0-2886 GCA_964247515.1 uncultured Acetobacteraceae bacterium
GCGGCTGACGGCGCGGCGCGGCGCGACCTGCGCGAGCGGCTGGTGCAGCCGAGCCAGGCGCCGGTCGAGGCGCGGCCCGTCGAGATCAGGTTGGCGGATGGGCGCTGGCTGCTGATCAGCCGCAGCGCCGCCCAGGACGGCGGCACCATGTCGGTCTGGAGCGACATCAGCGCGATCCGTCAGCGCGAGCAGGATCTGCGGCAATCGAACCTGTGCCTGGACGCGGCGCTGAACAACATGGTGCAGGGCCTGTGCCTGTTCGGCCCCGACCGGCGACTGCGCGTCGCCAACCGTCGCTACGGGGAAATCTATCATGTCGACCTGGAGACGCTGCGCCCCGGCGTCGAGTTGCGCGAGATGCTCGCCGCCAGCATCGCGGCCGGCAACCACGGCTCCGTGGCGGTGGCGACGCTGGAGGCCGAGTTGCTGGCGGCGATCGAGCGCGGCTCCGGCCACATCGTGCAGGAGATCGGCGGCGGCCGCGTGGTCGAGGTCACGCACGTGCCGCTGGCGGACGGCGGCTTCGTCGCGACCTTCGAGGACATCACCGAGCGCCGCCGCTCGCAGGAGACGATCAGCTTCCTGGCCCGGCACGACGCGCTCACCAAGCTGCCCAACCGCGTGTTGTTCCGCGAGTCGATGGGGGACGCGGCGGCGACGCTGGGGCGCGGCGCCCGGGCCGCCGTGCTGTGCCTCAACCTCGACCACTTCAAGGCGGTCAACGACACGCTGGGCCACGCCTCCGGCGACCGGCTGCTGTGCGAAGTGGCCGAGCGGCTCACCGCCTGCGTGGCGGCCGGCGACGTTGTGGCGCGGCTGGGCGGGGACGAGTTCGCCATCATGCCGGCCGGGATCGAACGGCCGGAGCAGGCCGGCGAGCTGGCGCAGCGCCTGGTCGACGCGCTGGCGCGCCCGTTCGAACTGGGCGGGCAGCCTGTCTCGCTGGCCGCCAGCATCGGCATCGCGCTGGCGCCCGACGACGGCGAGCTGGGCGAGACGCTGCTGAACAACGCCGGCACCGCGCTGTCGCGCGCCAAGCGCGAGGGGCGCGGCGGCTACCGCTCGTTCGAGCCGGAGATGGACGCGCGGCTGCAGGCCCGCCGGGCGATGGAGCTCGACCTGCGCCGCGCCCTGGCCGCTGGCGAGTTCGAACTGTTCTACCAGCCGCTGGTCGACGTCTCGGCGCGGCGGGTGGCGAGCTTCGAGGCGCTGCTGCGCTGGCGTCATCCCAAGACCGGCATGGTGTCGCCGGCCGAGTTCATCCCGCTGGCCGAGGAGACCGGGATGATCGTGGGCATCGGCGAGTGGGTGCTGCGCACCGCCTGCCGCGAGGCGGCGCAGTGGCCGCCCTCGGTCAAGGTCGCGGTCAACGTCTCGGCGCTGCAGTTCGCCGACCAGCGCCTGGTCGAGATCGTCTCCGACGCCCTGGCGCAGTCCGGCCTGTCGCCGCACCGGCTCGAGCTCGAGATCACCGAATCGGTGCTGCTGCAGGACAACACCGCCATGCTCGCCGTGCTGCACCGCATCCGGGCACTGGGCGTGCGCATCTCGATGGACGATTTCGGCACCGGCTACTCGTCGCTGAACTACCTGCTCAGCTTCCCGTTCGACAAGATCAAGATCGACCAGTCGTTCGTGCGCAACCTCGCCAAGTCGAGGGACGCCGTGACCATCGTGGGCGCCATGGCCGGGTTGGGCCGCAGCCTCGGGATGCGCACCGTGGCCGAGGGGGTCGAGACCGAGCAGCAACTGGCGCAGTTGCGCGCCGCCGGCTGCAGCGAGGTGCAGGGCTACCTGTTCAGCAAGCCGCGCCCGGCGCGCGAGGTGATCGACCTCATCCTCAGCGTCAACGCCCAGGCCGGCGGCCAGGACGGGACACCGTGCTCCAGCCCCGAGCTGACGCCGCTGCCCAAGGCTGTCGAGCTGGTCTGACCCGCGCCTTGACCTCGGCAACTCTGCGAACCCCACGCCGTATGCTGCGAACCTGGAACACGGAGGGTTCGACATGGCGACGCAAGATCAGGTCTGGTTCATCACCGGCTGCTCGACCGGCTTCGGCCGCGAACTGGCGCAACTCGCACTCTCGCGCGGCAAGCGGGTCGTGGTCACGGCGCGCGACCAATCCAGCGTCACGGATTTGGCGGGCGGCGCGGACGACCGCGCGCTGGCGCTGGCGCTCGACGTCACCGACGCGGCACAGGTCGCCAACGCCGTGCAGGCGGCGGAGCGCCGCTTCGGCGCCATCGACGTGCTGGTCAACAACGCCGGCTACGGCTACCAATCCTCGGTCGAGGAAGGCGTCGAGGCCGAGATCCGGGCGCAGTTCGACGCCAACGTGTTCGGCCTGTTCGCGTTGACCCGCGCCGTGCTGCCCGGGATGCGGACGCGGCGGCGCGGACACGTCATCAACGTGACCTCGGTGGCGGGCTTCGTGGGTTTCCCCAGCTCCGGCTACTACGCCGCCAGCAAGCACGCGGTCGAGGGCTGGTCCGACGCGCTGGCCGCCGAGACGGCAGCGCTCGGCATCCATGTCACCTGCGTCGAGCCGGGGCCGTTCCGCACCGACTGGGCCGGCCGTTCGCTGAAGCGGACGCCGACCCGGATCGCCGAGTACGAGGAGACGGTGGCGGCGCGGATGCGCACCACCTCGGGCTACAGCGGCTCGCAGCCCGGCGACCCGGCGCGCGCCGCGGCGGCGATGATCGACATCGCCGAGAACGACGCGCCGCCGCGCCATCTCGTGCTCGGCGCGTTCGGCCTTGACGCGGTGACGAAGAAGCTGCGCGCCAGCCTGGCCGAGATCGAGCAATGGCGCGAGACCGGCCTCGCGACCGACTTCCCCAAGGACTGACGCCCCGCGCCAGGCTCCTGGCTCCCCCGCGCCGG
>CAXTVL010000249.1:2896-4764 GCA_964247515.1 uncultured Acetobacteraceae bacterium
CGCCCTGCGTCCGGCTCCAGTCTCACTTGCGTGGCGGCCGGTTCTCCGCCGCGGCGAAACCGTCTAGCAAGGCATGATGCCCAACGACCGTATTCTCCGCCGCCCGTTCGTGCTGGCGTCCGTCATGGCCGCGATGTTCATGATCGCGATCGAAGCCACCATCGTCTCGACCGCCATGCCGCAGATCGCCGGGCAACTGGGCGACCTGCACCTGTATTCCTGGGTGTTCTCGGCCTTCCTGCTGACCCAGACCGCGACCACCGTGGTGTTCGGCAAGCTCGCCGACCTGTATGGCCGCAAGCCGGTGCTGCTGGTCGGCATCGCGGTGTTCCTGGCCGGCTCGGTGCTGTGTGGCTTTTCCTGGTCGATGCCCTCGCTGGTGGTGTTCCGCCTGTTGCAGGGCGCCGGCGCCGGCGCGGTCCAGCCGGGCGGCCTGACCGTGGTGGGCGACCTCTACTCGGTGCAGGAGCGCGGCAAGGTCCAGGGCTACCTGGCAAGTGTCTGGGGCGTCTCGTCGGTGCTGGGACCCTTGGCCGGCGGCTTGATCGTGCAGCACCTGAGCTGGGCCTGGATCTTCTGGATCAACGTGCCGGTCGGCCTGATCGCGGCCGCCGGGTTCGTCACGTTCCTGCACGAGGACGTGGCACGCGGGCGGCACAGCGTCGACGTCGCGGGCGCCGCCTTGTTCGCGGCCGCGGTCGCGGCGCTGATGGTGGCGCTGACCGAGATGGGCACCACCAACGGTCGGGCCTCGCTGCTGGCCGGCGGCGTCTGCGCCGCCAGTGCCGCGCTGTTCGTGGCGCAGGAGCGGCGGGCGCGCGACCCGATGCTGGCGTTCGCATTGTGGGCGCGCCGGCCGATCGCCACCGCCAACGCCGCGACGTTGCTGAGCGGCATGACCATCATCGGGCTGACCACGTTCCTGCCGATGTATGTGCAGGGCGTGTTGGGCCGTTCGGCTCTGGTGGCCGGCTTCGCGCTCACCATGATGGTGCTGGGTTGGCCGGTCGGCGCCACCATCGCGGCGCGCAACTTCAACAGGTTCGGACTGCGCGCCACATTGTTGTTCGGCGCGGCGCTGGTACCCGGGGGCGCGCTGGCGTTCGTGGCGCTGAGCCCCGGCGCGTCGCCGGTGCAGGCGGGGATCGGGTCGATCGTGGTGGGACTCGGCATGGGTTTCCTGTCCACCGCCGCCATCGTCATCATCCAGGACAGCGTCGGCTGGACGGAGCGCGGCTCGGCCACCGCGTCCAACATCTTCTCGCGCAACCTCGGCAGCACACTGGGGGCGGCGGTGCTCGGCGGCGTGCTCAATGCGAGCCTGGCGCGGCACCGCGACGGCGCCATGGCGGTGGGCTTCGACCAGATCCGGCATTTGCTCGACCGCCCCGGCGCCGCGGTCGCCGATCCGGCGGTGCGGGCGGCGCTGGCCCAGTCGCTGCACGTCACCTTCCTCGCGGTGTTCCTGATCGCGGCGATGACGCTGGCCGCGGCGCTGCTGGTCCCCAGGATCGTGCTGAGCAAGGCGCCGGAACGGGTGCCGGCCGAGTAGGCCGGGTCAGCGCCACGGCTGTCCGGTTCAATATGTCCAAGGAATTTAGTGTATTACGTCATGGCCGGGCGTGACCCGGCCATCCACGCGGCACACGCCGCACCCATGGCTGCGAGCATTGTGCGCGATGTCGGCAATTCTGAGTGGTGGCGCCGCGTGGATGCGCGGATCAAGTCCGCGCATGACGAGGTGGGAGGCAAGTCACGGGAACCGGACAGCCGTGGGTCAAGCCCGGCCATCCACGCGATGCCGGCGGCACAGGTCGCCCCAAGGATCGTGCCCAAGTCTGACCAGCCTGAGGGGCGGCACCGCGTGG
>CAXTVL010000250.1:0-4755 GCA_964247515.1 uncultured Acetobacteraceae bacterium
CCGCGATGCCGTGAGCCGCGGGGCCGACATCGAGGCTCAGAATGCGCTCGGGATGAGCCCGCTCGACCTGTCGATCGACCTCAGCCGCAACGACATCACGTTCCTGTTGCTGTCGATGCGCGGACAGGACGGCGTGCGCCCGACCGGCCAGGCCGCGAGCGCGACCGCTGCCGCCGGGCAGGCTCCCGCGAAATCGGCGAGCGGGCGGCAAGCCCGCGCCCGCGCGCCACAGGCGACGGTGGTAGCGCGGCGACTGCCGGCTCCGGCGCCTGTCCGTTACGCTGGAAGCGGCGGCGCGCCCAATCCACAGGCCGGGTGCCTGGGCTTCGGGGCGGCCGGCAAACCATGCCGGGCCGGCGGCGACCCGCTCGGGTCGCCGCCGATCCTATTGGCCGCTGGCCCTAACCAGTGACGCCGACGTCGTCGATCGGATAGATCACGGCGTTGATCGCGACCAGCGGCACGTCGGGGATCACGGCGGTCAGGCTGCTTTGCGTGGCCTGGCTGTGCCACGTGGCGGTCAGCGGCATCTTAGAACCCTCGATGGTGAGCGGCGTGCCGGCGACGGTGTTGAAGGTGGCGTTCTTGGCCGTCATCTCGGCCAGCAGGTGCTTGCCCCTGATCACGTGGCTGCGGACCAGGCGGACGATCTTCGACGTGTCCGGGAACGCGTCGGCGGAGTTGTGGGTGCCGGACTGCTGCTGGTAGCCGAGCAGATCCTGCACCACCTGGGGGAACTTGGCGAACCCGGTCTCGGTGATCGCGAGCACGGTGTAGGGCGACGGCGAGCGGGCGGCGGATTGCAGGCCGCCGGCATCGATCAGGCGCACCCAGGTGGTGAACCTCTCGTCGGCCGCCATCACCGCATACGCGTCGCCCATGTAGGTTTGCGCTGCCGCCGGCCGCGTCAGGCCGCCAAGGACCGGCGCCAGCGCGGCGCCTGCGGCGGCCTTGAACACCAGGCGACGGGAAAAATGATACATCGGGCAATCTCCTCCATGTTGTGAACGACGCCGGCCGTTCCGGTCAGGGCGGCCACCGCGTCACGCGGCGAGCGCGCCTGACCAAAACTTCACCATCAAAGGCGTGTTACGTTGCCGGTGCGACGCGCAGCAAGGGCTAAATCGGCGCGGTGAATGGCGATTGAGCGCAAGCCGCCTTTCTTTGTTCCGCGTGACGCGGATGCCACGGAACCATCTTGCGCTTGCGCAACGGTAATGCGGCGCGGCAAGATGGCGCGCCGCACGGCTGTTCGGCTTCCCTGGAGCACGCCCTGGCCGCGATGTCCGATCAGATTGGACCCGATCTGACGGCGGCCGAAATCGCCGAGGGATTCACGTCGCTGCTCGGCCGGCCGCCGGAGAGCGCCGCGGTGGTGGCGCATTACCTGTCGCTCGGCCTACGGCGGCCACAATTCCTGCAGGCGCTGCTGCGCTCGGACGAGTTCGCCGAGCGGCAACGCCAGCGCCTCGCGGTCGCGGCGCTAGACGACCCGGCCGAGCATTGGGCGGCGGGCCACGCCGACGCGCGGGTGCTGCTGTTCGGCGCCTACGGCAACGGCAACCTGGGCGACGCGGCGCAGGCGGAAGCGCTGGCCTGGGCGCTGCGGCGGATGCTGCCCGGCCGGTTGTCGCTCGCGGCGACCAGTTGGGAACGCCACGCGCCGTACCGCCTGCCTGGGGGCGCGGTACTGGCGCCGGACACCCTGTTGCGGCCGGACCGCCTCACCCCGCACGAGAATGGCGCCGCCTGGCTGGTGGTGATCGGCGGTGGTGGCCTGTTCGGCGCGCCGCATTTCCCGCTGCACGACCCCGCCTGGGCACGCTGGTTCGCGACCCGCGGGGTGCCGTATGCCTTGCTGGGCGTGGGCGGCGCCGCGGCGGCACTCGCCCAGCCGGCCTGCGCCGACGCCTATCGGACGCTCATGGGTGGCGCGCTGTTCGTGGGTGGACGTGACGAGGAGACGCTGCAGGCGCTGCGGCCGATCCGTGCCGATGCCGCCTGGTTCCCCGATCCCGTGCTGTTGTGGGCGCTGTCGCAGCCGCCGTCGCCGCCTGGGCCACGTCCGATCGACTTGCTGCTGATCCCGCGCTTCCCGAACTCGCCCGCCGACAGCGAATGCAACCGTCTGCTGTTGGCGCGCCGTGCCAGGGCCGCGGCCGGCGAGCGCGTCGTGGTGGCGGCGCTCGAGCCGGAGCTCGACCGCCAGGCGCTGCGCGGCGAGCCGGTCGAGTATGTCGCCGACTGGCGGGCACTGATGGCGCTGTGCCGCGAATCGCGGAGCGTCGCCACGCTGCGGCTGCACGGCGCGGTCGCCGGCATCGCCGCCGGTTGCGTGGTGCATGGCCTGGTGCAGCCCAAGACCGGCGCGCTGATGCGAGACCTCGGTGTCGGCCGCTGGTTCAGCGGCGAGGGCTGGCCCGAAATCGATCCGGCGGGGTTCCACGAAGCGTTGCGGCACGGATTGCTGGCGTTCCGCCAACGCGCCGGGACGGCGATGGCCGCCGCGGGCGCCGCGCTGGCCCCGGCCATCGCCTGACGCCCTCGACGCGGCTCCCCGGCATCGCCATCTTGGCGCCATGTCGCAGGTCCTCGCCCGTCCGCCGGTCCTCACCGCCTTCATGCCGCAGAAGCAGCCGGCCAAACCGCTCGCCAAGCCGTTGCGGGTGGCCTCGGAGTTCGAGCCCGCGGGCGACCAGCCGGCGGCGATCCGCGAGCTGGTCGCGGGTGTGGCCGGCGGCGAGCGCGACCAGGTGCTGCTGGGCGTCACCGGCTCGGGCAAGACCTTCACCATGGCCAAGGTGATCGAGGCGGCGCAGCGCCCGGCGCTGATCCTGGCGCCGAACAAGACGCTGGCGGCACAGCTCTACGGCGAGATGAAGTCGTTCTTTCCCGACAACGCGGTCGAATACTTCGTCAGCTACTACGACTACTACCAGCCCGAGGCGTATGTGCCGCGCACCGACACATACATCGAGAAGGACAGCCAGATCAACGAGCAGATCGACCGGATGCGCCACGCGGCCACCCAGTCGGTGCTGGAGCGCGGCGACGTCATCATCGTGGCCTCGGTGTCCTGCATCTACGGCATCGGCTCGGTCGAGACCTACGCCAAGATGGTGGTCAAACTGGAGCTGGGCGGCCGGATCGAGCGTGACCGGCTGGCGCGCGCCCTGGTCGAGCTGCAATACCGGCGCAACGACGCGGCGTTCCAGCGCGGCAACTTCCGGCTGCGCGGCGAGACGGTCGACATCTACCCGAGCCACTACGAGGACCGCGCCTGGCGGGTCAGCCTGTTCGGCGACGAGATCGACGCGATCAGCGAGTTCGACCCGCTGACCGGCGAAGTCACCGGCAAGCTCGACAGCATCACCGTCTACGCCAACAGCCACTACGTCACCGCGCGGCCGACGCTCACGCAAGCGATCGCCGAGATCAAGGTCGAGTTGCGCGAGCGGCTGGCGCAGCTCACCGCCGAGGGCAAGCTGCTGGAAGCCGAGCGGCTGCAGCAGCGTTGCACCTTCGACATCGAGATGATGGAGACCACCGGCTCCTGCAAGTCGATCGAGAACTACTCGCGCTACCTGTCCGGCCGCAGGCCTGGCGAGCCGCCGCCGACGCTGTTCGAGTACCTGCCGGAGAACGCGCTGCTGATCGTCGACGAGAGCCACGTGACCGTGCCGCAGGTCGGCGGCATGGAGCGCGGCGACCACGCGCGCAAGTCGATCCTGGCCGAGTTCGGCTTCCGGCTGCCGTCCTGCATCGACAACCGGCCGCTGAAGTTCGCCGAGTGGGAGAGCTTCCGGCCGCAGACCGTGTTCGTGAGCGCCACCCCCGGCCCGTGGGAGATGGAGCGCACCGGCGGCGCCTTCGCCGAGCAGGTGATCCGCCCCACCGGGCTGATCGACCCGGTGACGGAGGTGCGCCCGGTCGAGCGGCAGGTCGACGACCTGCTGGCCGAATGCCGCTCGGTGGTGGCCGCCGGCGGGCGCATCCTGGTCACGGTGCTGACCAAGCGCATGGCCGAGGACCTGACCGAGTACCTGACCGAGCACGGGGTCAAGGTGCGCTACCTGCATTCCGACGTCGACACGCTGGAGCGGATCGAGATCATCCGCGACCTGCGGCTCGGCGTGTTCGACGTGCTGGTCGGCATCAACCTGCTGCGCGAGGGCCTGGACATCCCGGAATGCGCGCTGGTGGCGATCCTGGACGCCGACAAGGAGGGGTTCCTGCGCAGCCAGACCAGCCTGGTGCAGACCATCGGCCGCGCCGCGCGCAACATCGACGGCCGCGTGGTGCTGTACGCCGACACCATGACCCGCAGCCTGCGCTACGCGATCGAGGAGACCGAGCGGCGGCGCAACAAGCAGCGGCAATGGAACCTCGACCACGGCATCACCGCGATCGGCGTCAAGAAGCAGATCGGCCGGGTGCTGGAGAGCGTGTTCGAGCAGGACTACGTGACCGTGGCGCCGATCGCCGACAGCGGTGTGTCCAACCTGGTCGGCAAGGATCTGAAGGCGTCCATTGCCGAATTGGAGAAGCGGATGCGCGCCGCCGCGGCCGACCTCGAATTCGAGGAGGCGGGTCGGCTGCGCGACGAGATTCGCCGGCTGGAAGCGCTCGACATGGGCCTGGAGCCGCCGCCGGCCGCCTCCGCCTCGCTGCGCCCGAAGCGCGACCGCACGCCTGAGCCGCTCGGGCCGGGCGGCGGCGGCTACGACCCGGAGAAGCGGCGCGCCGCCCGTGACC
>CAXTVL010000251.1:0-4746 GCA_964247515.1 uncultured Acetobacteraceae bacterium
GCGACAGCACCGATTTGCCGCAGCCGCTCCCGCCCACGAGGCCCAGCGTGCGCCCGCGCCCGACCTAGAGCGTGACGCCGTCGACGGCGGCGACGATGTGGTCGGCGGCGGGGAAGGTGGTGCGCAAATCCTCGATCGAGAGCAGTTCGACCGCGTCTGACAAAACGATACGCACTCCCCGACGGCGTGGCCCGCCCAACGCAAGCAACATGCCATGGCACGTCGATTGCGAGACTGCGGCCAGTTGAACGGCAACGAGGGTTGGATGCGTCGGATGATGTTGGCCACGGCGTTCACTTTGGGCGCTTTCGGGGCCGCCCTGCCCGTCTCTGCCCAAACATTGCGCATAGCACTGCGCGGCGACGTCGACACGATGGACCCCGCGCTGTCCGAGACCTTCATGGGCACCATCGTCTACACCGCGATGTGCGACAAATTGTTCGACATCGACGAGAAGCTGAACATCGTGCCGATGCTGGCCACGTCGTACGAGTCGCCCGACCCCAAGACCGTGGTGATCCACCTGCGCCCGGGCGTGCTGTTCCAGGACGGCACCAAGATGGATGCGGCCAGCGTCAAGTACAGCCTCGACCGCGACCTGACGCTGCCCGGCAGCTTCCGGCGCAGCGAGGTCAACATGGTCGATCACGTCGAGGTGGTGGACCCGCTCACCATCCGCGTGGCGCTCAAGCAGCCCTCGGCGCCGTTCGTGGCGCAGCTCACCGACCGCTCGGGCATGATCGTCTCGCCCACCGCGGCGGCCAAGCCCGACTTCGCGCTGCACCCGGTCTGCGCCGGGCCGTTCAAGTTTGGCGAGCGGGTGGCGCAGGACCACATCACGCTGGAGCGCTTCCCGCAGTACTGGGACGCGAACAGCATCCATTTCGACAAGCTGGTCTACCAGATCATCTCCGACAGCACCGTGCGGCTGACCAACCTGCAGGCCGGCAGCACCGACTTCGCCGAGCAGGTGGCACCCACCGACGTCGCGGCGGTGCAGGGCGACCCCAAGCTGAAGCTGGTGATGTCGGACTCGCTCGGCTATCAGGGCCTCACCTTCAACACCGGCGCCGGCAAGGACGGCACGCTGCCGATGGCGCGCGACCCGCGGGTGCGCCGCGCGTTCGAACTGGCGATCGACCGCGACGCGCTGATCCAGGTGGTGTTCAGCGGCATGTACACGCCGACCGCGCAGGCGATCTCGCCGGTGAGCCCGTACCACATCGCGGCGATCAAGCCGGCGGCGCGCGACGTGGGCCAGGCGAAGGCGCTGCTCGCCGCAGCCAAGGTCCCGACTCCGCTCGACGTCTCGCTGAGCATCTGGAACGATCCGCTGAGCCGGCAGACCGCCGAGGTCATCCAGTCGATGGCGTCCGAGGCCGGGTTCAACGTCCGCGTGGTGGCGCTGGAGACCGGCTCGGCGCTCGCGGCGCTGCAGAGCGGCGATTACCAGGTGTTCCAGAGCGGTTGGTCGGGCCTGCTCGACCCGGACAGCAACATCTGGGCGTTCCTGCACAGCGGCGGCCCGATGAACGACGGCGGCTACCACGACGCCAAGGTCGACCAGCTGCTCGACGCGGCGCGGGCCACCGGGGATGCGGCGCAGCGGCGCTCGCTGTACGAGCAGATGTGGCGGATCGAACGCCAAGCCGACCCGATCGTCTATCTCTACACCACCCGCAACATCGCCGGCATGGACAAGCGCGTCACCGGCTACCGCTCGCTGCCGGACGGCCTGGTCCGGCTGCAGGGTGTGGCGATGGCGCGCTGACATGGCGTTGCACCGCCTCGCCGCCTCGCCCGAGACGGTCCAGTTCGGCGTGTTCGACGCCACCATCCCGCCGGTCCTGACCGTCGCCTCCGGCGACACCGTCGTGCTGGAATGCGTGACCGGCGACCAGCGCACCTTCCCGCCGGAGGATGCGGGCTTCGAGGTGCCGCCGGCGCTGCGCGCGGTCAACGCCGCCGCCCCCGACGTCAACCCCGGCCATATCGTGACCGGCCCGGTCGCGGTCGCGGGAGCCGAGCCGGGCGACACGCTGGAGGTCCGCATCGAGGCCATCGAGCTCGGCGCCGACTGGGGCTTCTGCGGCTTCCGCTCGCTGATGGGCACGCTGCCGGAGGATTTCCCGACCCGGTTCATGACCCACATCGCGGTCGACCGCGCGCGCGGTGTCGGCCGGATGCCGTACGGGCTGGAGCTTGCGCTCGCCCCGTTCTTCGGCGCCATGGGCGGGGCGCCGCCGCCGGCCTACGGCCGCAGCACCACCATCGAGCCGCGCGAGCACGCCGGCAACCTGGACAACAAGGAGTTGGTGGCCGGCAGCACGCTGTTCCTGCCGGTTTGGGCGCCGGGCGGGCTGTTCTCGGCCGGCGACGGACATGGCGTGCAGGGCGATGGCGAAGTGTGCATCAACGCGTTGGAGATGTGCCTGACCGGCACCTTCACCTTCGTCCTGCACCGGCGCACGCAGGGGGCGGAGCCACTGCGCTACCCGCGCGCCGAGACGCCGACGCACTTCATCTCGATGGGCATGGACCGCGACCTCGACCAGGCGATGAAGCGGGCGTTGCGCGAGATGATCGCATTCATCTGCGCCCGCTCCAATTTGTCACGCGAGGAGGCGTATCAACTATGCTCGCTGGCGGTGGACTTCCACGTGACACAGACGGTGAACGGGGAACAGGGTGTGCATGGGATGCTGCGGCGGGGGTTGCTGTTCTGACGCAACGCGTCGCGGTCAGCACCAGGGCGTGTCGCGGTAGACGGCCGCGAACGGGCTGGCGAGGAAATCCGCCAGCGTCACATCCTCCTGGCGCACGAAGCCGTGCCGCGGCAGCCTGCCTTGCACGAGCAGGTCGACCATGACGCAGATGGCCGAGGCGGTGGTGTCCTCGATGGCGGTGCCGCCGTCCTCGTCCCGGTGGCGGAAGATCTGGCTGGCCGTGACCTGCTCGCGCGCGCCGCGCCGCTGGCCGATCGCCACCACCTGAAGCGCGATGAGGTCCTGATGGGTGGTGGGCAGGTTGTGCGCGAGCAGGTCGCGCAACTCCTGCCGACGCTCCCTGAAGCGAAGGTCTTCCAGCAGGAACCGCATCAGTTCGGCGTGGCCCGGGTAGCGGATCGACTTGTAGTCGAGGCTTTGCAGGCGCCCCTGGTAGGTTTGCGGCAGCGTCCCGAGCCCGCCGGAAGTGTTGAAGGCTTCGAACGCGATGCCGCCGATCACCAGATCCTCGCGGTCCTCCAGCGGACTCAGGGACACTTGCCGGCCGTCGCGCAGCGCCACGCACGGCTCGCAATACTCGTGCACGACCCCGTCCATCGACCACATGGCGTTGTATTTGAGCCGGTTGACCGGGTTGACCGGGACGCATCCGGCGCGCAGCGACAATCGCTCGACAGCGTCGAACCGGGTCGCGATGTCGTGCGCCAGGACGCAGACGTAGCCGGGCGCGATCCCGCATTGCGGAACGAACGCGGTGGCGGCGCCGTCCGCGCACTCGCGCACGGCGCTGGTGCTCGCGACACTCTCGGTCAGGTCGAAATAGTGGCAGCCAGCGGCGCGGGCGGCGCGCGCGATCCCCGGGTTGAGGTAATGCGGACAAGCGCTGACCACCACATCGCCCGTCGCCAGCAACGCCGTGAGGATTTCGGGATCGGCGACGTCGATCTGATGCGTGGTGGTGGCTCCTTGCAGCGTCGGTGGCGGCTGGGCGTCCAACGCCACCACCTCGAAGCGGCCGTCGGCGCCCAACTTGCGCACGATCGCGCGCCCGACCTTGCCGGTCCCGATGACCAAGACGCGCATTGGCAGCTCCTAGCGTTGGGTATGGACCGGCAGCCAACCTGCTTCTTGAGCCGCCAGCGTAGCTCATGCCGGGCGGCTGCCCAAACAGTCGGGCAACATCCGTCGTAGCCGAGCTCTCGCTGCGGGCCGCGTGGCCTATCTTCCTTGTGGCCGACGGTGCCGCAGACGTCGATGCGCTTGCTTGCTCACCGAGTAAAGGCGGCGGTCTGGGACTGGATGTAAGTGTTCAGCAAGGCGTTCTGGTCCTCGCTGTTGGCGAAGCGCGCGCTCACTTGCGCGAGATGGTCCGGAGCGGGGTTGTTCGCGAGGGCTTGCTGAGCGGTCCTGAGGGCTTCGGGACTGGCTCGGGGCGCCCGCGCCCTTGCCGCCAAGCGCGCAAGCCCGTCCCGGTCCTCGTAGTTGCGAACCTGCAGTCGTTGCAGGACGGCCTCGACATTCCGCTCGCTCGGGTCAGCCCGGATGGCGGCTTGCGCTTGTTGATGCACGTCGGGAGTCACCGGCGGGATCGCCTCCTGACGGAGCTGTGCCAGGTCGGCCGGGTCCACGACGTCGTGTCGCGCCGCGATCGCGTGCATGTCCTCGCCGTCACGGAGTTCCTGCCGCATCTGCTGCCATTGAACAAGGCCTGGGCGCGTGACACCGCCCGTCTCGGCCAAGCGGTCCAGTCGCCCGACGTCGGCGGGGGAGACGATGCCACGGCGCGCGGCGATGTGGGCCGGGTCGTCGCCGCGGCGAACCTCGTCGCGTATCTGGCTCCAGTCGTCGGGGTCGGGCCGGGTCAGGCCTCCGGTTCCAGCCAGCCGGCCGACCGCGTGCAGGTTCTGGATCATGGCGGGGTCCGAGATCCCCTCCGCCTGCGCCGCCTGGGTCGCCGCGTGGTGAATCGCGTCCATGTCCACGCTCGACCGCCCCTCGTCAGGATGCGGCCGTCTGGCGT
>CAXTVL010000252.1:0-4737 GCA_964247515.1 uncultured Acetobacteraceae bacterium
CCCTGGCACCGCGCAAGCCGCGCCCGGGGGCGAGCAGCGAGATCGCTTCCAACAAGTTGGTCTTGCCGCTGCCGTTGGCGCCCGTGAGCACGACCAGCGCCGAGTCCGGCCGCCAGGCGAGTGCCGCGTAGTTGCGGAATTGCGTGAGCGCCAGGCGCTCCAGGCGGAGGGGCGGCGGAATAGCCTTCGCTACACCCGCATCGGCATCAGCACGTAGAGCGCCGACGGGTCGGCGGCGTCCTGCACCAGCGTCGGCGCCGCGCCGTCCGAGAAACGGAACTCGGCCTGCTCGCCGATCTGGTCGGTGATGTCGTTGAGGAAGCGAGCCTGAAAGCCGATCTCCAGCGGCCCGGCCTCGTACTGCACCCGGTCGCCGTCGAGTTCCTCGGTCGCGGTGCCCTGCTCGGGGCTGGCCGACGAGAGCACCAGCAGGTCGCGCGCCAGCGACAGCTTGATCGGCCGCGCCCGCTCCGAGGAGATCGCCGAGACCCGGCCGACCGCGTCGGAGAAATCCTTCTTGCCGACGCGCAGCACCTTGTCGTTGTCGCGCGGGATCACTCGCTCGTAGTCGGGAAAGGTGCCGTCGATCAGCTTGCTGGTCAGTGTCACGGCACCGCACTTGAACTGGATGCGGGTGTCGGAGAGCGCCACGTCGACCGCGCCGCTCACCTCGTCGAGCAGCTTGCGAAGCTCGGTCACGGTCTTGCGCGGCACGATCACGCCGGGCATTCCGCTGGCCCCTTCCGGCAGGTCCTCCTCGACCCGCGCCAGGCGGTGGCCATCGGTGGCGACCGCCCGCAACAGGTGCGAACCGCCGATCTCAGCCGCGTGCAGGTAGATGCCGTTCAGGTAATACCGTGTCTCCTCGGTCGAGATCGCGAACCGGGTGCGGTCGATCAGGCCGCGCAACGCCAGCGCCGCAAGCTGGAACTTGTGCGGCAACGCGCCCGCGGTCATGGCCGGGAAGTCCTCGGCCGGCAACACCACGAGGCTGGTCGCGTAGCGCCCGGCTCTGAGTGCCAGCGGGCCGTCACCCGGCGGGTGGTCTAGCTCGATCTCGGCGCTGTCGGGCAGCTTGCGTACGATCTCGTACAAGGTGGCGGCGGGTGCGGTGCAGACCCCGTCGCGGCTGGTGCTGGCGGCGACCTCCTCGACCACCGCGATCTCCATGTCGGTGGCGGTGAGCGTGAGGCCAGCGTCCTGCACCCGCAACATGACGTTGGCGAGGATCGGGATGGTGTTGCGCTTCTCCACCACGCTCTGCACATGGGCGAGGGCCTTGATGAGCGTGGCACGGTCGGCTTTGAACTTCATGGCACCCTCATGCGAGCCGCGCCGCGCGCCGGGGCACGATTCGGGGTCGCTTTCATATCAGGTAAGCCTGGCCGGACCAAGGCTCGCGGGATGTCAAGACGGGCGCGGCGGCTCCGGCAAGGCGGGCACCTGCGACAGAGCCTCGTATTGCCAAAGCGGCTGGTGCTTGCGGCGGGAGATCAGCCAACCGCCATCCTGCCGCACCATGCGGTCGGTATATCGGATACCTCGGATGTAGGCGCGACCGCTCCGCTCCGCGCCGCCGATAAGGGTCGCGACCAGTAGGCTGGTGACGTCGGCGCCGTCGGCATCAAGGCTCACGCTGAGATGGCTGACCGCATGGACGCTCTCGCGATAATTGTCCAACACGCGCAGCCAGTCGGCGATCGCCTTGCCGCCCACCAGGGGGTCGGCGTCGCTGGTTCCGGCGCCGAACGAGGCCTCGCAACCATCGGTGAAGCAGGCTGCCACGCCGTCGAAGTCGCGGCGGTCGAGGCAGGCGCAGTATTGTTCCATGCGCTCGCGGACCGCGAAACGCTCGATCGTGGCGATGAGCTCTGGCGCCACCGGGGACATCACCGAGTGGGGCTCAGGATTCCAGCATCCGGCGCAGCATCTCGACATCTTCGCCGAAGCTCGCCTCGCGCTCCATCAGCTCGGTGACGCGCTGCACCGCGTGGATCACCGTGGTGTGGTCGCGGTTGCCGAACTTACGGCCGATTTCCGGCAGCGAGCGGCTGGTGAGCTGCTTGGCGAGGTACATCGCCACTTGGCGCGGCCGCGCCACCGCGCGTGCGCGCCGCGCGCTGCTCATGTCGGTGAGCCGGATGTTGTAGTGCTCCGAGACGCGCCGCTGGATCTCCTCGATGGTCACGCGGCGGTCGTGGGCGCGCAGGATGTCGTGCAGCACCTCCTGCGTGGTCTCCAGCGTGATCGAGCGATTGAACAGGTTGGCGTGCGCCACCAGCCGGTTGAAGGCGCCCTCGAGCTCGCGGACGTTGCTGGTGATCTTGTGCGCCAGGAACTCCAGCACCTTGCCCGGCACCGAGGTCTTGGCCCCGGACGCCTTGGCCTCCAGGATCGAGATGCGCAGCTCGAACGTGGTCGCGTGCAGGTCCGCGACCATGCCGTAGGCGAGGCGGGTGCGCACTCGCTCCTCAAGCCCGGACAGGTCGGAGGGCGACTTGTCGGCCGAGACCACGATCTGCTTGCCGCTGTCGACCAAGGCGTTGAAGGTGTGGAAGAACTCCTCTTGCGTCGCCTCCTTGCCGATCAGGAACTGCAGGTCGTCGATCATCAACACGTCGACGCTGCGGTGCTGCTCCTTGAACTCCATGGTGGAGTGGCTGCGGATCGCGGCGATGAAGCGGTACATGAACTTCTCGGCGGACATGTACGCGACGGTGGCTGGCGGCCCGCTGTGCGTGGCGCTGGCCTGGTTGGTCAGCTCCCAGGCGATCGCGTGCATCAGGTGCGTCTTGCCCAGGCCGACACCGCCGTAGAGGAACAACGGGTTGAAACCCGGGCTGGCCGGACGCTCGGCAACACGCCGGGCGCAGGCATAGGCGAATTCGTTCGGCTTGCCCACGATGAAGCTGTCGAACGTGAAGCGTCCGTCCAGCCCGGCGGCGTCGGGGCCGCGTTCGGCGCGATCCTCGCCGCGCGCCAGCGCCGCATTCGGAGCGCTTGGCAGGGCTTCGTCGGCCAACTGCTCTGGCGTCGAGGCCGCCCGCTCGAACGGGGCGAGGCTGACCGCGAAAGCTTGGTCGGAAGGTGCCGCCAAGTCGTGCGCGGAGCTCGCAACCGGTCCGCCGACACGGACATCAACCCTGCGCACGCGCGGATTCTCCGCCTGCCAGATCAGACTCAGCCGGTCGCCGTAATGGCTGCGAACCCAGTCGCGCAGGAAGCGCGTCGGGAGCCAGACGGTCACTTCCTCGCCATCGATCCCGGCCAGCGACATCTGCCGCAGCCAGGTGCGGTACTCGACCTCGCCCACCTCGGTGAGCAAGCGCTTGCGCACCCGGGTCCACTGCCCGGCCAAGGCTTGTGGCTCGTCAGGCATTGCGTCGTCGAGCGCTGCGTCCAGGGTCCGGTGATCGGCTGACATCCTCACCTTTCCTCCGAGCGCATCGCCGGGTTGGAGCCGGTGGACGAAGCGGGCATCGTACCCGAAGCGAGCCCACGTGCTGTCCGGACATTTTTCATGCGTTAGAAACGAATAGGCTAAAACACCATCCAGCGCAACGGAAAACTGGTAATCTTAATAACTAGGAAATATTTCGAGGCAATTGCCTCGGCAAGCAAACAAAATAAAGGTCTGTGTCCCATCCACTAGACATTGATGCGCCCGGACTAAACGACCAATGTCGGGCAGCCGGCGGGCTTTACATGCAAGACCCGCCTGTTGCTCGAAAGTTGCCGCAGCCTAAGACTGCGGCAACTTCTTGATACGCGACGACAGGCGGGAAATCTTTCGTGCGATGGTGTTGAGCTTCACCACACCCTTGCCCACGGCGCGATGCATTTCGGGTTGCGCGCTGCGCAGCGCCTCGACCGCAACTGCCTTGTCACCGCCGGCGATCGCCGTCTCGACCTTCTTGATGAAGGTGCGCATACGCGACATGCGAGCCTGGTTGCGCGCGGTGCGGACGGCGGTCTGACGAATGCGCTTTCGCGCAGAGGCGGTGTTGGCCATTGCTTCTCTTCAATACTTGCGTCATCGCACTGAAACCGGCCGGCGCGACAGAGCGGGGTTTCTAAGCAGGCGGTCCTGGCAAGTCAAGGAAACCCCGCCGCATCAGCGTCCGCCGAACGACGGCTCGCGTTTCTGCAGGAACGCAGCCATGCCTTCGCGCTGGTCCGCGGTGCCGAACAGCGACAGGAACATCTGCCGCTCGCCACGCACGCCCTCCGCCAACGTGGTCTCGAACGCCCGATTGACCGACTGCTTGGCCAGCGCCACGGCCAGTGGCGAGAGCCGGGCCAGGCGCTGCGCGACCGCGACCGCCTCGTCCAGCAACGCCGCCGCCGGCACCACGCGGCTGACCAGGTTCGCGCGCTCCGCCTCGGCGGCGTCGATCGTGCGGCCGGTCAGCACCATGTCCATGGTCCGCGCCTTGCCCACCGCGCGCGCCAGCCGCTGCGAGCCGCCGGCGCCGGGGATGATACCCAGCGTGATCTCGGGCTGCCCGAACCGCGCCGTGTCGGCGGCGATCAGGATGTCGCACATCATCGCGAGCTCGCAGCCGCCGCCGAGCGCGTAGCCGGCGACCGCCGCGATCACCGGCTTTTGCACCCGCAGCACCGTCTCCCAAGGCGCGATGAAGTCCGCCAGGCCGGTCGCGGGCCAGGCGCGCCCCGCCATCTCGCTTATGTCGGCGCCGGCGGCGAAGGCGCGCTCGGAGCCGGTCAGCACGACGG
>CAXTVL010000253.1:0-4721 GCA_964247515.1 uncultured Acetobacteraceae bacterium
TCGTAGCCCATCACTCCACCGTCACCGACTTCGCCAGGTTGCGCGGCTGCTTCCCGATCGCCATGGAGGGCGCGCTCAAGCTCAAGGAGATCAGCTACATCCACGCCGAGGGCTACGCCGCCGGCGAGATGAAGCACGGCCCGATCGCGCTGATCGACAGCCGCGTGCCGGTGGTCGCCATCGCGCCGTCCGGCCCGCTGTTCGACAAGACCGCGAGCAACCTGCAGGAGGCCGCGGCGCGCGGCGGGCAGATCGTGGCGTTCAGCGACGCGCAAGGCGCGGAACGGCTGCGCACCATCGCGGTCGACGCGGTGGCGCTGCCGGCCTGCGCGCCGTTCGTGGCGCCGATCGTCCACGCCGTTGCGGTGCAGTTGCTGGCCTACCATGTCGCCGTGCTGAAAGGCACCGACGTGGACCAGCCGCGCAACCTGGCGAAGTCGGTGACGGTGGAGTGATGGCCTTCGACCTGTTCGTGATCGGCGGCGGCAGCGGCGGCACCCGCTGCGCCCGCGTCGCCGCCTCGCATGGTGCCCGCGTCGGCGTGGCCGAGGAGCGGCACTGGGGCGGCACCTGCGTCAACATCGGCTGCGTGCCCAAGAAGCTGATGGTGATGGCCGCCGAGTACGGCCACGCCCTGCGCGACAGCCACGGCTTCGGCTGGGACACGGCGCGCGGCGAGCACGATTGGGCGCGGCTGATCGCCAACAAGGATGCCGAGATCGCCCGCCTCACCGCGACCTACCGGCACTTGCTGCACAACGCCGGGGCCACCGTGTTCGACGCCCGCGCCCGCTTCCTCGACGCGCGCACGCTCGACGTCGGCGGCCGGCGCGTGACCGCCGAGCACATCGTCGTCGCCACCGGCGGCCGGCCGCTGACGCCGGCGTTCCCCGGCTGCGAGCACGCCATCGTCAGCGACGACGCGTTCTATTTGCCCGAGCGCCCCCGCCGGGTCACGATCCTGGGCGGCGGCTACATCGCGGTCGAGTTCGCCAACATCTTTCGCGGGCTGGGCAGCGAGGTCGACCTGGTGTTCCGCCAGGAACTGCCGTTGCGCGGCTTCGACGAGGACTTGCGCACGGCGCTCGACGAGGCGCTGCGGGCGGACGGCATCGCGGTCCATCGCAGCGCCTCGATCGCCTCCGTCACGGTGGCGGGGGCCAGGCGCGTCACGCTGACCGACGGCACGGCGCTCGACGCCGACCTGGTGTTCGCCGCCGTGGGCCGCACGCCGCTCACCGACGGTCTGGGCCTGGAGGCCGCCGGGGTGGCGCTCGACGGGTTCGGCGCGGTCACGGTCGATGGCGACGGCCGCACCAGCCAGCCGAACGTCTACGCGATCGGCGACGTCACCGACCGCATGAACCTGACCCCGGTGGCGATCGCCGAGGGGCACGCGCTGGCCGACCGGCTGTTCGGCCAGGCGCGGCGCTCCTGGGAACTGACCCGGGTGGCGACGGCGGTGTTCTCCTCGCCGCCGATCGCGACCGTGGGCTTGACCGAGCAGGAGGCGGCGACGCGCGGGCCGGCCGACATCTACCTCACCCGGTTCACGCCGATGCGGCACACGCTGGGTGGCCGCAGCCGGCGCAGCATGATGAAGCTGGTGGTCGACCAGCAATCGCAACTCGTGCTGGGCGCGCACATGCTGGGCGACGACGCGCCGGAGATCATGCAGGGCGTCTCGGTGGCGCTGAACTGCGGCGCCACCAAGGCCGATTTCGACCGCACCGTCGGCATCCACCCGACCAGCGCCGAGGAGTTCGTCACCCTGCGCACCCGCACCCGCGTCGCCGGCGCCCCGACATTGGTCGAGCGGGACGCGCAGGAGGCGCCGGCGGACGCGATGGGCATGGCCGAGGCCGGGCTCGGCGGCTGAATGGCTGCCGCCCGTAGCCAAACCGGGTGCGACATGGATAGATGCGTCGCGAGATCGCCCCGGATCGCCCGGGACGCGGTGGCGGACGCAGTGCGATGACCCCCTGGACTCCCGAAAGCTGGCGCGCCCACGAGCTGCACCAGATGCCGCGCTACCCGGATGCCGGGCGGCTGGCAGCGACCGAGGCACGGCTCGCTTCGTACCCGCCCTTGGTGTTCGCGGGCGAGGCGCGGCGGCTGAAGCAGGCGCTGGGGGTGGCCGCGGACGGCCGCGGCTTCGTGCTGCAAGGCGGCGATTGCGCCGAGAGCTTCTCCGATTTCAGCGCCAACAACATCCGCGACACCTTCCGCGTGCTGCTGCAGATGGCGGTGGTGCTGACCTACGGCGCCAGCGTGCCGGTGGTGAAGATGGGCCGCATGGCCGGCCAGTACGCCAAGCCGCGCAGCAGCGACATCGAGACGCTGGACGGCGAGAGCCTGCCCAGCTACCGCGGCGACATCGTCAACGGCGCCGAGTTCACCGGGGAAGCCCGCGTGCCCGACCCCGCGCGCATGGAGACCGGCTACTTCCGCTCCGCCGGCACGCTGAACCTGCTGCGCGCCTTCGCCTCCGGCGGCTATGCCGACCTGCACGAGGTGCATCGCTGGAACCTGGGCTTCATCGACCGCAGCCCGCTGGCCGGGCGCTACCGCGACCTCGCCGCGCGCATCGACGAGACGCTGGCGTTCATGTCGGCGGTGGGCGTCACCAGCGCCAGCACGCCGCAGATCCGCGAGACCGACTTCTACACCAGCCACGAGGCGCTGCTGCTGCCGTACGAGCAGGCGCTGACCCGCACCGACAGCATCACCGGCGAGCCGTACGCCTGTTCGGCGCACTTCCTCTGGGTGGGCGAGCGCACCCGCCAGCCGGACGGCGGCCATGTCGAGTTCCTGCGCGGCGTGCGCAACCCGATCGGGCTCAAGGTCGGACCGAGCATGCAGCCGGACGAGCTGCTGCGCCTCGTCGACATCCTGAACCCGGACGACGAGCCCGGCCGGCTCACGCTCATCAGCCGCATGGGCGCCGACAAGGTGTCGCACGGCCTGCCGCCGCTGTTGCGCGCCGTGCAGCGCGCCGGGCGGCGCGTGGTCTGGCTCTGCGACCCGATGCACGGCAACACCCACACCACCGCGAACCGGATCAAGACCCGCAGCTTCGACGCCATCCTCTCCGAGGTGCGCCAGTTCTTCGACGCCCACGCGGCCCAGGGCACCTGGGCCGGCGGCGTGCATGTCGAGATGACCGGGCGCGACGTCACCGAATGCGTGGGCGGCGCGCACCGGCTGACCGAGCACGACCTGGCGCGCTCGTACGAGACGTTCTGCGACCCGCGGCTCAACGCCGAGCAGTCGCTGGAACTGGCGTTCCTGGTCGCGGCCGAGCTCAAGGCGCGTCGCGCGGTCCCGGCCCGCGCCGCCGTCGCGGCGCAATAGCAGATGGCGGGCCAGCTCGACCGCGACGTGGCGCTGCGCACCGACAGCTACTTCAACCGCACCAAGCGCATCGTCGAGGGGCACGGCGACATGCCAGTGACCTACGCGATGTTCCTGCGCCGCCCGGTGATCTCGGCGCCGAGGCTGATGCTGGACTGGCTCGCCACCGTGGCCGCCGCGCGCGGCACCGAGTTCGCGGTCGAGGTGCTGCATCCCGAGGGAAGCTGGACCGGCGCCGGCGAGCCGATCGTCTACGTCACCGGCCGGTTCACCGAATTGGTCGACCTCGAGACCATCCTGTTGCAGAAGCTGGGTCCGGCCTGTGTCGCGGCGCACAACGCCTACCAGATGTGCCTGGCGCTGCCGCGCGTCTCGTTCCTGGCGATGGAGGCGCGGCACTGCGCCGGGGCCGAGATGCAGGAGATGATGGCCTATGCCGCCGCCATCGGCAGCGAGGCGGCGCGGCGCGAGGGCGCCGCCGGGTTCGCGGCCAACGCCAACGACGGCACCGCCCACTGGTTCGGGCAGCGGGCCGGGCTCGGCACCATGCCGCACGCGCTGATCGGCTACGCCGGCAGCACGCTGCGCGCCGCCGAGATGTTCCACGAGACCTTCCCCGACGAGCCGCTCACCGTCCTGGTCGACTATTTCGGTCGCGAGATCACCGACGGCCTCGCGGTGTGCCGCAGGTTCGCCGACATGGCGGCGGCGGGCCAGGTCTCGGTCCGGCTCGACACGCATGGCGGCCGCTTCCTCGAAGGGCTCGACCCGGCCGAGAGCTACGCCGTGCTGGACAGGCACTCGCCCGGCACCATCCGGCGTTACCGCAGCGACACCGAACTGCGCCACCTGGTCGGCACCGGCGTCTCGGCGGCGGCGATCTGGCGGATGCGCGAGGCGCTCGACGACGCGGGGTTTCCGCGCGTGCGGATCGTCGCCAGCAGCGGCTTCGGCGTGGCGAAGTGCCTGACCATGGCCGACGCGCACGCGCCGCTCGACGTGGTCGGCACCGGCAGCTTCATCCCCGACGCCTGGAGCGAGACCTACGCCACCGCCGACATCGTCGACTACGACGGCCGCGCCATGGTCAAGGTCGGGCGCGAGTTCCTGCTGCGGCGCGGCGGCGACCGCACGCGAGGCGAGCCGCACGTCGCGGCGTGACGCCGTCGCGGATACGTGATGACTACTTTCGATATATTAACAAAACCTTGCATCTGACTTAGGCAATCCGCCGTAAACCGAACCGACCGGGATCGTATTCCGGTTGCAACGGGGGATACGGACATGATTGCAGAAGACCGAATCGGGCCGCCGCGCGGTCTCGCCCGCCGCGCCATGCTGGCCGGCACCGGCGCCGGCGCCGCGGC
>CAXTVL010000254.1:0-3665 GCA_964247515.1 uncultured Acetobacteraceae bacterium
GCAAGATGCTGCGCGGCAGCTTGCGCGCGCTCGGCGGCGAGGCGCTGCTGGAACGCGCCGGCATCGCGCCCGAGCGGCGGGCGGAGACGCTGGACGTGGCGGAGTTCGAGACGCTGGCGCGCCTGGTCGCGGGATGACGCTTACGGCGCCTGGCAGCTCGCGGCCGCGCTGCGCGGGTCGTTCGCCGACTTCATCAGCCACAGATGGTCGCTGGTGCCGTTGTCGTGGAACTGCACCACGTTGGCGCCGCTCGCGTGCGATTCCTGGTCGACGCCCAGCAGCAGCAAGCTGTTCACGTTCCTGACCTTGAACTGGCCGCCGGCATCGACGAACTGCCAGAGCTGGTCGGGCGTGCCCTTGCTCTTCTGCTGGGTGATCGGCGCGCTGTCGGCGGTCTGCCCGCCCGCCACGCCCAGCACCAGGTTGCTCGCGATGTTGCGGAGCAGGAAG
Source organism: uncultured Acetobacteraceae bacterium (assembly GCA_964247515.1). Taxonomy (GTDB): domain Bacteria; phylum Pseudomonadota; class Alphaproteobacteria; order Acetobacterales; family Acetobacteraceae; genus CAVRQM01. Next base: position 451 of record CAXTVL010000254.1, read on the forward strand.
CTGGCGTTGCCGGCGTCGATCAGCTCCCACAGATGGTCTTGCGTGCCGGTGTCGGCGAACTGCTGCACCTGCGCGCCCTTGGCGGTCGAGGCGCCTTGCACGCCGAGCAGCAACCCGCTGTTGACGTTGCCGATCTGGAACACCGGGCGGGCGAGCGCCTCGAACTCGCCCAGGCCCCAGCCGGTGCCGCCGCCGGCGTTGGGCGCCACCACCCGGAGCTGGCTGGTGGTGAGCGGGGGAAAGGTGATGCGGTTGCGCGCGTTGGCGAGCGGGGCCGCTTGCTCGCGGGCCTGGTTGGGCACGCTGAGCCAGGCGGTGCCGTTCCAGTATTGCAGGTCGTAGCTGGAAGGCACGCGCACGCCGCCGCCGTCGTCGTAGAAGGTGAGGCCAACCTCTGCGACCGTGACGTCGCGCTGGAAATCGACGCCGTAATAATCGGTCGGGTTGGAGGTCGCGTACGAGGTCCAGCGGCTGTTCTCCGGGATGCCCTCGCGGTAGGTGACGCCGTCGATCGCGTTCCACGGGTCGTCGTGCGACGAGGTGTAGCTGGCGAGCGGCTGCGCGCCGTAGGCGACGCGCTGGCTGTTGGTCGCGACATCGACGACGCCGCAGGCGTTGCCCTGGGTGATCGGCTTGCCGACCTTGAGGGTGACTGGCGTGAGGTCCGCCTGCGCCGCCGCGACCGCGCCGTCGACGAACACCCTGAGCCCGGCGCCCTGCCGGTAGCGGGCGCCCGTGCGGTCCCACAGCACGGTCACGTTGTGGCCGTGATAGGGCGTGTTCTCCAGCGCGAAGTAGTCCCACGTCGCCGGCGCCAGCGGGCTCACGGTCAACGTGTCGTTGGACTGCCCGCGCAGCCCGATCAGGCCGGAGATGACGTTGTCGTTGAAGGTCGAGTGGTTGTAGTCCTCGCTGTGGTTGAAGGAGTCGTAGATCCAGGCGTCGTTGTCCGGATCATGCGCTTCGGCGACATAGGGTGTGCCGGCGCGGAACTGCGTCGCGGCGTAGGCGTGCAGCAGGGTCAGGTAGTCGGCCGGGGTGACCACGCCTTGCGGCGGGTAGTCGATCAGCAGGTTGGCAAGGCCGGTCAGGGTCTGCGAGGTCTCGTACGGCCAGGACGGCCCGTCCCAATGACAGCAGCTCGCGGCCTGGTAGTTGAACCACCGGCTACGCCGCTCGGCGGTGGTGGGTCCGAAGCTGGCCTTGAAGCCCTGCGGGTCCAGCAACTGCGCCATCGCCGCGGCGTCGGACGGGAGCGGCAGGTCGAACATCCACGGCACGAAGCCTTCCTCCTCGCGGGTGTCGAGCAGGGTCATGCCGGGGTTGTTGTCGCGCGCCATGTGGAAGAAGAATTTCCGCGCGGGATCCCAGAGCCGCGCCTGGGTCGCGTCGCGCAGCGCCCGCGCGCGGCCGGCATACTCCTGGGCGGTCGGCTTGTCGTGCGACAGGCTGGCGAGGTTGCCGATCGCCGTCGCGTCGCCGTACTGGTAGGCGTTGATGGTCGGGCGATAGCCGGCACCGCCATGGTACGGGTCGCTCGATTCGTACGAGGCCGGCGAGAACTCGGTCGCGTCCCACACCGGGACCTGCCAGTACAGGCCGAGCGACGCGTTGAAATGGTTGTCCCAGCCGCGGTACTGCCTGACCAGCGACGGCAACTGTCCGCTCGCGAAATCTAGGTCGCCGGTCGCCAGATAGACCTGCCACACGGCGCTCGCGGCCCAGAAGCTGTACTCGTGCGCCCAGTCGGCGGTGTCGGGGTTGGTGCCGTCGTTCTGCGGCTTGGCGAACTGCCCCGGGCCGTTCAGCCAGTAGTTGACGTTGTCCTTAACGTATTGCTGGTTGCGCAACCAGCGTCCCTCGATCGTCTGGTGCCCGGCCGCCGCCGAGACGCCGCCATACGGTGCCCCGTAGAACACCGGCGCCAGGAACTCGGTCGACAGCCAGCCGTAGATCGAGCCGGTGTAGGCCAGGTGCTCCTTGTAGGTCTGCCAGCGGTAGTAATAAACCCGCTGGATCTGGGTGTCCGGCACGTCGAGGAACGGGATGTTGGCGAGGAACCAGGCGGCGTCGTCGGCCGGCCCGACCAGCGCCGTCTTGTCGAGGAAGTTGGTGCCGCCAGGAGCCGCGCCGGGATACGGCGTGGCGGGGTCGATCGCCCAAGCCGGCGACGCCGCTAACATCACGCCAACCAGGCACGCGCCGCGCAAGCGATCCAGCCGCATCCGACGTTCCCCCGCTTTATGGGAATAGTTTCAAGACACGCCCGCAGCCTGTCAAGTCGGGCGGGCGTCTGACCGGGGCGGGACTGACCGCCGATCCTGTGCTATCGAACCGGTGACACATAATTCGGGAGACGTCCGATGCGGATGCGATTTGCCACTCTGGCTTGCGTGGGCTTGGCGCTCACGGCCCTCGCGGCGTGTGGCGGCGTGCGTCCGCAACAGGGGTCCGGCGCGGCCAGGGCGCCGGCGCAGAATGGCGGGCTCGCCGGCCCGCAGGAGGGCAGCCCGGGCAACGCCCACAATATCGGCACCGATTCGGGCACCATCGCGAAATAGCCCGCTCCGCCGCGCGGCGTGGCTCAGCCGCGCGGTGGGTGCGTGACCGGGTGATAGGCGCGGCCGAAATAGATCAGCGCGTCGTGCGCGCTGCCGTGGCGGATGGCTTCGACCTCGCCGAAGATGACGCTGTGGGTGCCGATGTCGGTGGTCTGCACGATGCGGCAGTCGAACGACACCACGGCCCCGTGCAGCGCCGGGGCGCCGGTGCTCAGCGCGTCCCACTGCCCGGTGCCGAAGCGAGCTTCGCCTTCCTGCTGGTCGGCGCCGGCGAACACATCCGAGACGTCGCTCTGCCTGGCGCTGAGCGTGTTGATGCACATCACCCGGTTGGCCAGCAACGCCGGGTGCGAATCGTGGCCGCGGTTGACGCAGACCAGCAAGGTCGGGGGCGCGTCGCTGACGCTGCACACCGCCGAGGCGGTGAAGCCACGCCGTCCGGTGGCGCCGGCGGTGGTGATGACGTTGACCGCGGCTCCGAGCCGAGCCATGGCGTTGCGGTATTCGTCACGCGTGACCAATCGTTCGCTCCTGTGCGAGGCGGGAGCAGACTGGCTGGCGAACGCCGATCCGGCAAGCGAAAGGGGGGCCCGGGGCCCCCCCCGGCCCCCCCGCCCCCCCCCCCCCCCCCCCGGCCCCGGTGGGGCGGGGCGG
>CAXTVL010000254.1:3675-4712 GCA_964247515.1 uncultured Acetobacteraceae bacterium
GTCCCCCGCGGCGCCCCCGGTCCCGACGCAGCCCGCGGCTACGCCTTGTCGAGCGCGTCGCGTGCCGTGTCCTTGGCTCCGCCGACGGTGCTCTCGACCTTGCCGGCGGCCTTGTCGGCCTTGCCCTCGGCCTGCATCTTGGTGTCGCCGGTCATCTTGCCGACGGTGTCCTTGACGGCGCCCTTGGCCTGGTCGACCGCGCCGGAAACCCGATCCTTGTCCATGCGTCCTCCTGCCGTCGTGTTACGACACAGACATAACGCCCCAACGCGGCGCGGGTTTTCGGCGCGCGTGACCGGCGCTCAGAACTCGAGGCAGATCTTGCCGAAATGCGCCCCGCTCGCCTGGAAGCGGAACGCGTCGGCGATCTCGCCCAGGGCGAAGCTGCGGTCGATCACCGGACGCAGCCCCGTGGCCTCGATGGCCCGCACCATGTCCATCTGTTCGCGGCGGCTGCCGACGATGATGCCCTGCAGCCGCGCCTGCTTGGCCATCAGCGCCGCCGTCGGCACCTCGCCGCCGCGCCCGGTCAGCACGCCGATCAGCGAGATGTGGCCGCCGACCCGCACCGCCGCGATGGACTGCGCCAGCGTGCCGGGGCCGCCCACCTCGATCACGTGGTCGACCCCGCGCCCGCCGGACCAGTCGCGCACGCGCTTGCCCCAATCGGCGTGCTGCCGGTAGTTGAGCGTGTGGTCGGCGCCCAGCGCCCGCGCCCGCTCCAGCTTGGCGTCCGACGACGAGGTGGCGACGACCGTGGCTCCCATCGCCTTGGCGAGTTGCAGCGCCACGATGGAGACGCCGCCGGTGCCCAGCACCAGCACCGTGTCGCCGGCCTTGAGCTTGCCCTCGACCACCAGCGCCCGCCAGGCGGTGAGCCCGGCGGTGGTCAGCGTCGCCGCCTCGGCGTGGCTGTAGCCGGTGGGCGCGCGGGTGAAGGCGGTGGCGGGCAGCGTGACCGCCTCGCGCGCGTAGCCGTCCACGCCATCGCCCGGCACGGCGCGGAAGTTGCCGATGGTGGCCGGGCCGTCCTGCCA
>CAXTVL010000255.1:0-4707 GCA_964247515.1 uncultured Acetobacteraceae bacterium
TCGTGCGCTGGGCGGTGGCGCAGGGCCATACGGTGTTCATGGTGAGCTGGGTCAACCCCGACGAGAGCCTCGCCGAGTGCGGGTTCGACGACTATCTGCGCGACGGCGTGCTGGCGGCGCTCGACGCCATCGAGCGCGCCACCGGCGAACGTTCGGTCAACGCGATCGGCTACTGCCTGGGCGGCACGCTGCTGGCGTGCGCGCTGGCCTGGATGGCGGAGCACCAGGATTCGCGCATCGCAACCGCCACGTTCTTCGTGACCCTGCTCGACTTCGCCGAATCGGGCGAACTGAGGGTGTTCGTCGACGAGGAGCAGTTGCGCGCCCTCGAGGAGAAGATGCAGCGGCGCGGCTTCCTCGAAGGCGACGAGATGGCGGCGACGTTCAACATGCTCCGCGCCAACGACCTGATCTGGTCGTTCGTGGTCAATAACTATTTGCTGGGCAAGGACCCGTTCCCATTCGACCTGCTGTATTGGAACGGCGATTCGACACGGATGCCGGCGCGGATGCACAGCTTCTACCTGCGCAACATGTATCAAAACAATCGCCTCGCCGTGCCTGGGGGCATCAGCCTGGACGGCACGCCGATCGACCTGTCGCACGTGAGGGTGCCGGCGTATTTCCTGTCGACGCGCGACGACCACATCGCGCCGTGGCGCAGCACCTACAGGGGCACTCACCTGCTCGGCGGCGAGAGCCGATTCGTGTTGGCGGCGTCCGGCCACATCGCGGGCGTTGTCAACCCGCCCGAAGGCGGCAAGTACAGCCACTGGATCAATGCCGCCCGGCCCGACGACGCCGAGGCGTGGCTGCAGGGCGCCACCGAGATCGCCGGCTCCTGGTGGAACGATTGGCAGCGCTGGATCGTGGCGCACGGAAGGGAGACGGTGGCCGCCCGCGTCCCCGGTGACGCGGCGTTGCCGGTCATCGAGGACGCGCCAGGCAGTTACGTGCGGGTGCGCGCCGCGTAGCTGACCGGCGCCTGCCTCAACTGCAATTCGAGGTGTACTGGCAGTTGAAGTAGAGGTCGTTATTGACCCGCTGCGCCGCCACGTTGGCCGCCGGCAGCGGCGGCAGGTTGCTCAGAAGCGCAACCGTCTGATCCGGCCCCAGCGTGAACACCGAGGGCGGCAACGCCGCCCGGGCAGCGGCTAGGTCGCCGGCGTCGAACGCCTGGGCCGCGGCGATCAGGTCGTTGACGACGATCTGCGACGGCGTCCCGGGGGCAACACCGAGCACGCCCCGCACCTCCTGACGCCCTTGCTCCATGTTGATCTTGTGCACTGCGGGGATGCCGGTCCAATGCGGGTTCTCGTACAACGCCCCGGCCAGGTAATCGATCGCCGCGACCGCGCGGGCCGCCTCGCCGGGCTGGCTCCGCAGGCTGGCGCGGTTGCCGAGCGCGTAACTCGACAATCCGACGGCGCCCTGGTCGGACATCACCGGCGTGCCAGCCGGTGTGCGCGGCATGATGGCCACGTCGTAGGTGGTCTGGGCCCCGCAGCCGGCGGCGACGAGCGCGGCGAGCAGCGTCAGGGTGCGTGCGGATGACATGGTCGGTCCTTCGATACGAGCGGTGGCTCGCCTCACGAAGTCGGGATCGAAGCCTTTCGCCGCATCCGCAGTCACGGATGTTTGTTCAAGCGTGCGGCGAACCCGGGTACGGCGCGAGGCCCGCGCGCATCCGCGCGGCCAGCTCGACGTAATGGTGGGCGTTGGCGGCGAACAGGCGGCGCTCCGCCTCCGGCATGACACGGACCAGGACCGCCGGCGCCCCGCGCCACATTTCGTTGCGGCCGATGCGCTTGCCCGGCGCCAACAGCGCGCCGGCCGCCAACATGCCGCCCGCCTCGATCACCGCGCCGTCGAGCACGGTGGCGCCCATGCCCACGAAAGCGCCGTCGTGCAGCGTGCAGGCGTGGATGATCGCGGCGTGACCCACCGTCACGTCATCCCCGATGATCGCCGGCAGCGTGTCGTGCGTGACATGGACGATGGTGCCGTCCTGGATGTTGCTGCGGGCCCCCACGCGGACGAAGTTGGTGTCGCCGCGCAGCACACAGGCGAACCAGACGCTCGACCGCGCGCCCACGGTGACGTCCCCGATCAGTGTCGCGCCAGGTGCGATGAAGGCGTCCGCCGCCACGTTCGGCGCCTTGCCCTCGAAGGCGAACAGGGTGCCGGTCATGACAGGCCCAGCATCAGCCGGATGTTCTGCACCGCCGCCCCCGAGGCGCCCTTGCCGAGGTTGTCGAGCCGCGCCACCAGCACCGCCTGCCGCCTGGCGTCGTTGGCGAACACCCGCAGTTCCAGCAGGTCGGTGCCGGCGAGCGCCGCCGCGTCGAGCCTGCCGGCGGGCTCCGGCGGCAGCACCCGGATCATGGCCGCGTCGCGGTAGCGCGCCTCCAGGCAAGCGTGCAGGTCGGCGCCGCGCACCGTGCCGGGCAGCAGGTCGAGGTGCAACGGTACGCTGACCAGCATCCCCTGCGGGAAATGGCCGACCGCGGGGGTGAAGATCGGGCGACGCGCCAGGCCCGCGTAGCGCTCGGTCTCGGCAACATGCTTGTGCTCGAGCCCGAGCGCGTAGAGCTCGAACGCCGGGCCGCCACTGGCTTCATGCGCGGCGATCATGGCACGCCCGCCGCCGCTGTAGCCGCTGGTGGCGTGGATCGTGAGGGGCTGGTCGGCGGGCACGATCCCGGCATCGATCAGCGGACGCAGCAATGCGATGGCGCCGGTCGGATAGCAGCCAGGGTTGGCCACCCGGGGAGCCGCGGCGATGGCTGCGGCCTGGTCTGGCGCCAACTCGGCAAAACCGTAGACCCAACCCGGCGAGACGCGGAACGCGGTGCTGGAGTCGAGCACCCTCGGAGCATCGGCTCCGAGTTCGCTCGCCAGCGATACGGATTCCCGAGCCGCCTCGTCGGGCAGGCAAAGCACCACGAGATCGGCCGTCCGCATGATGTCCCGACGGGCGCGCGGGTCCTTGCGTTGATCGGCGGGCAGGCTCTCGACCACGACGCCCGACAGGTCGCGCAACCGCGCGCGGATGCCCAAGCCGGTGGTGCCAGCCTCGCCGTCGATGAAGATGCTGACAGTCACCTGTGCTTGCTGCCGTGCCGCGCGCGGCAAGCCCGGTTCAGCGCTTGCTGAACTGGAAGCTGCGGCGGGCCTTGGCGCGGCCGTACTTCTTGCGCTCGACGACGCGGCTGTCGCGGGTCAGGAAGCCCGCCACCTTGAGGATGCCGCGCAGGTCGGGTTCGAAGTAGGTGAGCGCGCGGCTGATGCCGTGCCGCAGCGCGCCGGCCTGGCCGGACAGGCCGCCGCCCGTCACCGTGCAGTAGACGTCGAACTGGTTGTAGCGGTCGGCCACCAGGAACGGCTGGGTGATCAACATGCGCAGCACCGGGCGGGCGAAATACGCCGTCACCCGCTTGCCGTTGACCATGATCTCGCCCTTGCCCCGCTTGATCCACACCCGCGCGATGGCGTTCTTGCGCCGGCCGGTGGCGTAGCTGCGGCCCTGCGCGTCGCGCTTCGGCTCGCGCCGTGGCGCCTCCGGGATCGCGGTCGCGACCGCCAAATCCTTGAGGTCGGCCAGGGTGCGCGACGGCTCGGCCGTCTGGATGGCGTCGGACATCGGCTCAGACCCTCTTGTTCTTGCTGTTCATGCCGGCGACGTCGAGCGACTTCGGCTGCTGCCCGTCATGCGGATGCGCGCCACCCGCGTAGACGTGCAGGTGCTTCATCTGCCGGCGCTGCAGCGGGCCGCGGGTGATCATGCGCTCGACCGCCTTCTCCAGCACCCGCTCGGGATGCGCGCTCTCGAGCCGGGCGCGGATGCTGCGGCCCTTGATGCCGCCGGGGAAGCCCGTGTGGTAGTACAACACGGACTGGTCGGCCTTGTTGCCCGTGACCTTCACCTTGTCGGCGTTGATGACGACGACGTGGTCGCCGCAATCGACGTGCGGCGTGAACTGCGGCTTGTGCTTGCCGCGCAACCGCGTCGCGATCACCGCGGCCAGCCGGCCCAGCACCACGCCATCGGCGTCGATCAGCACCCAGGCCTTGTCGACCTCCGCCGGCTTCAGCGAAGGGGTATGCTTCATCATCGCCCGAATCCCTTGAACAGGCGCGCTCTATGCCGCCAAGCCCTTGCCGGGTCAAGCCAAACCGGATGTGGTATTTCCATACCACATAAAAGGTCAGGTCAGCTTGAACGCCTCGCGCCCGCCCTCGACCACGAACTGCACCGCGAGTGCGGCAAGCAAGACGCCCAGCACGCGGCCGATCACGTTGGCGCCGGTGACGCCCAGCAGCCGCTGGATGTGCCGCGCCAGCAACAACCCGGCCAGCGTCGCCAGCAACGCCACGGCGAGCGCCGCCTGCACCGCGACCAATCCCGCCCAACGCTCGCCGGCACGGGCGTGCAGCAGCACCATGGTCGTCATCGCACCAGGGCCCGCGATCAACGGGATCGCCAGTGGGAACACGCTGATGTCGTCGTCGGTGCGCCTGGCCGCCTCGCGCTCCTCGGAGCTGGAGCGCAGCGCGCCGCGGGCACTCACCATGTCGGCGGCGGTGAGGAACAGCAGCAGTCCGCCCGAGACCTTCATCGCCGGCAGGCCGATGCCGAGTGCCCGCAACAGCCCCTCCCCGCCCAGCCCGAACGCCGCCAGCACGACGAAGGCGATGCCGCAGGCC
>CAXTVL010000256.1:0-4701 GCA_964247515.1 uncultured Acetobacteraceae bacterium
GCTCGGTCTAGCCGCGCAGGCCCTCGATCTCGGCCGCGAGCGCGTCCGGCTCGGGTGTGGCGTGCCACGACGCGGCGACCGCGACCGCCAGCGCCAGCAACGACTTGTATGCGTGGCGCTCGATCTCGACGGCGCCGAACTGCGCCAGGTGCGCGGTCACGAACTGGGTGTCGAGCAGCCGGAAGCCGCCCAGCCGCAGCCGCGCCACCAGATGCACCAGCGCCACTTTCGAGGCATCGGTGGCGCGGCTGAACATGCTCTCGCCGAAAAAGGCGCCGCCCAGCGCCACGCCATACAGCCCGCCGACCAGCGCGCCGCCCTGCCACGCCTCGACCGAGTGGGCGTGGCCCATGCGGTGCAGCGCCATGAACAGCCGCTCGATCTCCGGGTTGATCCAGGTGTCGTCGCGGCCGGGGGCCTGCTCGGCGCAGCCGGCGATGACGCCCGCGAAGGCGGCGTCGGAGGTGACGCGGAACGCCTCGCCCAGCGCCGTGCGGCGCAGACGGCGCGACAGGTGGAAGCCGTCCAGCGGCAGCACGCCGCGCCGCTCCGGGTCGAGCCAGTACAGCTTGTCGCCGCTGCGGGTCTCGGCCATGGGGAACAGCCCGGCCTGGTAGGCGCGCAGCATCAGTTCCGGCGTGATCTCGAACGAGCGCTTGGACATGGCGCCATCTTGCCCGCAGACGGGGCGGTGCGAAAGCAAACCTTGGTCGGGCGGGATTACCGATCGGTACGGACCAACCGGTGCTGCTTGCGCCCGACCGAGAGCTTGAGGGCGCCGTTCCGCAGGTCGGCGGCGGTCACGGCCCGCGCTTCGTCGGCGACCGGAGCGTCGTTCACCCGCAGGCCGCCGCCGCGCACCAGCCGACGCACCTCGCCGTTGCTGGCGGCAAGCCCCGCGCGCACCACCAGGCCGAGCAGCGGGATGCCGGCGGCAAGCTCGTCGTGAGGGACGCTGATCGAAGGCAGCGCGCTGTCGTCGCCGGCCTCGAACGCGCCGCGCGCGGCGGCGGCGGCGGCGGCGGCGGCTTGTGGGCCGTGCGCCAGGGTGGTGGCATGGTCGGCCAGCACCTTCTTGGCCTCGTTCGCCTCGGCGCCTCCCAGCGCCGCCAGCCGCGCCACCTCGTCCAGCTTCAGGTCGGTGAACAGGCGCAGGAAGCGGCCCACATCGGCATCGTCGGCGTTGCGCCAGAACTGCCAGTAATCGTAGGCGCTGAGCCGGTCCGCCGTCAGCCATACCGCACCCTGCGCGGTCTTGCCCATCTTGGCCCCGGACGCGGTGGCGATCAGCGGCGTGGTCAGCCCGAACGTCGCGGCACCCTCGGTGCGGCGCAGCAGCTCGATGCCGGAGACGATGTTGCCCCATTGGTCGGAGCCGCCCATCTGCAACGCGACTCCCTGCCGGCGCCACAGCTCGCGGAAATCGTAGCTCTGCAGGATCATGTAGTTGAATTCGAGGAAGGTGAGCGGCTGCTCGCGCTCCAGCCGCAGCCGCACGCTGTCGAAGCCCAGCATCCGGTTGACGGTGAAGTGCGGCCCCACGTCGCGCAGCAGGTCGACATAGCCGAGCCCGTCCAGCCACTCGGCGTTGTTGGCGAGCCTCGCGTCCGCGGCGCCGTCGCCGAAGCGCAGGAACGGCTCGAACACCCGGCGGATGCCGGCGATGTTGGCGGCGATCCGCGCCTCGGTCAGCATCTGCCGGGCCTCGTCCTTGCCCGAAGGGTCGCCGATCCGGGTGGTGCCGCCGCCGATCAGCACCACCGGCCGGTGGCCGTGGCGCTGCATCAGCCGCAGCAGCATGATCTGCACCAAGCTGCCGACATGCAGGCTGTCGGCGGTGGCGTCGAAGCCGGTGTAACCCGAGACCGGCCCGGCGGCGAGCGCGGCGTCCAGCGCCTCGGTGTCGGTGCATTGGAACACGAAGCCGCGTTCGGTGGCATCATGCAGGAAGTCGCTGGTGGGCATGGGGCAAGATCCGCCGGGTTCGAGACGATGGGCTAACACAGGAACGAAAAGGCGGGAACAATGCGGGCGATCGGACTGATGAGCGGCACGTCGCTCGACGGCGTGGACGCGGCGTGGCTCGAGACCGACGGCGAGGCGGTCCAGCGGTTCGGGCCGGCGCTGACCTTGCCCTACGAGGCCGACTTGCGCCGCGACCTGCGGCTTGTGCTGGACGCCGCACCCACCCTGCGCGCGGACGACCCGTTCCTGCTCGACGTCACGGCGCGGCTCACGCAACGCCATGTCGAGGCGGTGGCGGCGCTGGGCGAGGCGGCCGAGATCGTGGGCTTCCACGGCCAGACCATCCTGCACGATCCCGCGCGCCGCCGGACCTGGCAGATCGGCGACGCGGCGACACTGGCGCGGGCGACGGGTACACGGGTGGTGTTCGACTTCCGCGCCGCCGACGTCGCGGCCGGCGGCCAGGGAGCGCCGTTCGCCCCAGCGTTCCATGCCGCCCTCGCGCGCGACCTGCCGCGCCCTTGGGCGGTGCTCAACATCGGTGGCGTCGCCAACCTGACGTTCTGCGGCAGCGCCGGCACGCTGCTGGCCTGCGACACCGGGCCGGGCAACGGGCCGCTCGACGATTGGGCGATGCGCCACACCGGCCAGGCTTGCGACCGCGACGGCGCGCTGGCCGCTTCGGGCCAAGTGGACTCCGCGGTGCTGAATCGTCTGATGGCCGAGCCGTTCCTCGCCCTTCCGGCACCCAAGTCGCTGGATCGGCTGGCGTTCGGGCACGCCCTGGCGGGGAGCGGGCTGGCCGCCCTGTCACCGGCCGATGGCGCCGCGACGCTGGTGGCGTTCATCGTCGCGGCGGTGGCATGCACGACGCTCCCGGAGGCGCCCCGCCGCTGGCTTGTGACCGGCGGCGGCCGGCACAACCCTGCGATCATGGCGGCACTGTCCGCCCGCCTGCCGGCTCCGATCGACCCGGTGGAGGCCGTCGGCTGGGACGGCGACGCCATGGAGGCGAGATGCTTCGCCTACCTGGCGGTGCGCAGCCTGAACGCCTTGCCGCTGAGTTTTCCCGGCACCACCGGGGTCCCGCACCCTACCACCGGCGGGCGAGTGGCGGCGCCCTAGTCGGCGGCGAGCGCCATCGCCTTGCGCGACATCATGCGCTTGACGTGATCGTCCACCGCATCCGCCACCGCGTCGGCGTGGCTCGCGAACACGTGGTCCGCACCCTCGAAAATGCGGTAATCCACCTGGACGTTCTTCTGCGTGTTCAACTTGTCAACCAGCTTGCGCACCGAAGGCTCGGGCACCAGTTCGTCGCTGTCGCCGTGCAGCATCAGGCCGCCGCACGGACACGGGGCGAGGAAGCCGAAATCATAGTGGCTGGCCGGGGTGGCGACGCTGACCCAGCCGGAGATCTCCGGGCGACGCATCAGCAACTGCATCCCAATGAACGCGCCGAACGAGTATCCCGCGATCCACAGCCCGCCCTGGTTCGGGTTGACCATCTGCATCCAGTCCAGCGCCGCCGCCGCGTCGCCGATCTCGCCGATGCCGCCGTCATAGCGGCCCTGGCTGCGGCCGACGCCACGGAAGTTGAAGCGCATCACCGAGAAGCCGAGCTTCTGGAACGCCTGGTACATCGTATACGAGATGCGGTTGTTCATCGTGCCGCCATGCAGCGGATGCGGGTGCAGGATGAGAGCCAATGGCGCGCCGCTCTCCTTCGAATGGTGATAACGACCTTCGAGCCGCCCGTCAGGGCCCGCGAACATCACTTCAGGCATGTGTACCAAATCCGCTTCTGTATGGCCCGTGGCCCGGGCCGGAAACCCCTGTGACGCGGCCAGGTCCGTGGTCGACGATGGTGGAGCGTGTAATCTGTCTTATTGCGATTACATCGGTGTGACATGACAGATGGTTTCGCCCTTGGGCAAGACAATTGCGCATATTGTAACGGCAGCGTGCGAATCTCTTCGTCGTGACCGGACGTGGAGGCTGACTCCGGTGCGGCAGGAATGAGCTCGGATCGGCCATGAGCTATTTCGATGCCAACGCATCGGAGCCGATCCGTCCTCAGGCCTGCGCTGCCGCGTTGACAGCCATGCGGACCGTGGGCAACCCGAGTTCCGTTCACGCCGCCGGCCGCGTCGCCCGGCGGCTGCTGGAGGACGCGCGTGAGGCGTTGGCGGTCCGGTTCGACGCCGGCGCCACCGAACTCGTGTTCACCTCGGGCGGCACCGAGGCCAACGCCTTGGCCATCCACGCCCTCGGACGTGGCCGTACGCTGCTGATCGCGGCGACCGAGCACGACGCGGTGCGCGCTGCGGCAAGCGGGGCGACGGTGTTGCCGGTGGACGGCCAAGGCGTGATCGAGCTCGACGCGCTGGCGGCGGCGCTGGCGAGGATCCCGGCACCCGCGCTGGTCTGCGCGATGCTGGCCAACAACGAGACCGGGGTGTTGCATCCGATCGCCGAGGTGGCGGCGCTGTGCAGGGCGCACGGAGCCGCGTTGCACGGCGACGCGGTGCAGGCGGCGGGGCGGATGGCGGTCTCGTTCGCGGCCATCGGCGCGCACGCCATGGCGCTGGCCTCGCACAAGCTGGGCGGCCCGCCCGGCGCCGGCGCGCTGCTGATCCGGGCGCCGGCGGTGTCGCCGTTGATCGCGGGTGGCGGCCAGGAGCGCGGCTGGCGCGGCGGCACGCCACCGTTGCCGGCGATCGCGGGGTTCGCCGC
>CAXTVL010000257.1:0-1192 GCA_964247515.1 uncultured Acetobacteraceae bacterium
GTTTGGGGGCAAGTCACGGGAACCGGACACCAGTGGGTCAAGCCCGGCCATGACGGGATTGAGCACGGATTTGCGACCGGAACACTCCCCCATGGCCGCATCGTGACCGCGATCGCCCGGCTGCTGCGCGCGCGCGAGGCCGGCATCCTGGTGATGATCGTGCTGTTCGCCCTCGTGGTGGGCGGCATCGAGCCGCGCTTCCTGAGCCCGGAGACCCTGCGCATCGTGCTGCTGGCGATCCCGCTGGTGCTGGTGGCCGCGATGGGCGAGATGGCGGTGATCGTGGCGCGCCACGTCGACCTGTCGATCGGCTCGATCCTCGGCTTCGCCGCGATCGCCGCCGGCATGGTGTTCCGCGCCCATCCGGGCTGGCCGCTGATCGTGGGCGTGCTCGCCGCACTGGCCTGCGGCGCGGCGCTGGGCCTGGTCAACGGGCTGCTGGTGACGCTGTTCCGGCTGCCGTCGATCATCGTGACGTTGGGCACGCTCAGCCTGTACCGCGGCCTGCTGTTCATCCTCTCCGGCGGCAAGCAGGTCGACCCCAACGACGTCCCGGAGCGGCTGATCCGCATGGCGCAGACCTCGCCGTTCGGCGTGCCCTGGATCGTCGTCATCGCCTTCGCGGTGGCGCTGCTGACATGGCTGCTGCTCGCCCACACGCAGGTCGGGCGGCAGGTCTACGCGCTCGGCTCGAACCCGGCGGCGGCGCCGTTGCGCGGCATCCGCGTGGTGCCGGTGACGCTGCTGGTGTTCACGCTCTCGGGCACGCTGGCGGGGCTCGCCGGCGTGCTCTACGCGGCGCGGTTCGGCTACGTGAACCCGGGCATCACCGGCGCCGGCTTCGAGTTCACGGTGATCGCCGCCGTGGTGATCGGCGGCGTCAGCATCAACGGCGGCGTGGGCTCGGTGCCGTGCGCGATCCTCGGTGTCGTGCTGCTCGGCGCGGTCACGGTGGCGCTGCCGATCCTGGGCGTCTCCGGGTTCTGGGAAAGCGGCGTCTACGGCGGCATCATCCTGGTGGCGCTGGTGATCGACCGCGCGGTGCGCCAGGGCGCCCTGATCGGGGCCGCGCGGTGAGTGCCGCGATCCCGGCGCGGCGCCCGGCCTGGCGGATGCTGGCGCGGCCCGAGCTGGTGACGCTGCTGCTGCTGGCGCTCGCCCCGGCGGCGGCGATCCGGCTGTCGCCGTTCTT
>CAXTVL010000257.1:1202-4690 GCA_964247515.1 uncultured Acetobacteraceae bacterium
CATCCTCGAGAGCGCCACCTACTACGCCGAGTACAGCATCGTGGCGCTGGTGCTGACGCTGGTCATCGTCGCGGGCGAGATCGACCTGTCGCCGGCGTCGATGATGGCGCTGTCGGCGTGCCTGTTCGCGCTGTGCTGCCGCGCCGGGCTGCCGGTGCCGGCGGCGATGCTGGCAAGCCTGCTGGCGGGGCTGGCGATGGGGCTGTTCAACGCGGCCCTGGTGGTGGGGCTTGGGCTGCCGTCCATCATCGTCACCATCGGCACGCTGACGCTCTATCGAGGGGCCGCGCAGGTGCTGGTGGGCGACCACTCGATCGGCGGCTTCCCGGCCTGGTTCGTGGGCATCGACTACCGCACGCTGGCCAGCGTGCCGGTGCCGGTCTTGATCCTTGCCGGCATGGCGCTGCTGCTCGCGGTGTTCCTGGGCGCCACCATCCACGGCCGCCAGATCGTCCAGACCGGCACCAACGAGGTGGCGGCGCGCCACGCCGGCATCCGCGTGGGCCGCATCAAGGTCGGCTTGTTCCTGGCCTCGGGCCTGGTCAGCGCCGCCGCCGGGCTGATGATGAGCTCGCGCCTCGGCGTGGTGCGCTACGACCTCGCCGCCGGCGGCGAGCTGCAGATGGTGCTGATCGCGATGCTGGGCGGCACCTCCATCCACGGCGGGCGCGGCAGCATCGTGGGCACCTTCCTCGCGTCCTGGCTGCTGGTCATCATCGCCACCGGCATGACGGTCGCCAACGTCGCGATCAACGCCCAGCTCACCGTGCTGGGCCTGCTGCTGATCGTCTCCATCATCGCGACCAACGCGATGTACTCGAAGCAATGACAAGGGAAACGCCATGCTGACGAAACTGCTGTTCGCCGCTGCCCTGCTCGCGTCCACGGCGGCGCGGGCCGCCGATCCGGTGTCGATCGTCTACGTGCCCAAGAACACCGGCAACCCGTATTTCGACAGCCTGGTCATGGGCTTCCAGGACGGCTGCAAGAAGCTCGGCTGCGACTTCACCGTGGTCGCGCCCGCGACCGCCGAGGCCACCTCGCAGATCCCGTTCGTGACCGCGCAGGTGCAGCGTGGCGTCAACGTCATCGCCATCTCGCCGAACAGCCCCGACGCGCTGAACCAGGTGTTCGACCGCGCCCGCAAGCGCGGCACGCTGGTGTTCAGCGTCAACTCCGACATGCCGGGCAGCCAGGACCACCGCGACGCCGCGATCCTGCCAGTCGACTTCACCAAGACCGGCGCGGCGCAGGTGGAGCTGCTCGGCTCGATGATCGGCTACGCCGGCGACATCGCGATCCTGAGCGCCACCACCGACGCGCCCGACCAGAACACCTGGATCGCCGACATGAAGACGGCGCTCGCCAACAACCCGAAATACGCCCGCATGAAGCTGGTCAAGATCGCCTACGGCGACGACGATCCGCAGAAGAGCACCACCGAGGCCGAGGCGCTGCTGTCGAACTATCCCAACCTGCGCGGCATCATCTCGCCGACCACGGTGGGTGTCGCGGCCGCCGCCCAGGTGGTCGAGACCGCGCACAAGGCCGACAGCGTGGCGGTGACGGGGCTGGGCACGCCCAACCAGATGCGCCGCTTCATCCAGAACGGCACCGTCAAGGCGTTCCAGCTCTGGAGCCCGTACAACGAGGGCCTGCTGGCGTCCTACTTCGCGGTCGGGGTCAAGTCCGGCAGCATCGCCAACAAGCCGGGCACGAGCTTCCAGGTGCCGGGCCTCGGCACCGTGACCGTGGGCGATCACGACGTCATCAACACCCAGGCCGAACTCACCACGTTCGACCGCTCCAACATCGACAGCTTCCACTTCTAGCCGTACTCTCGGCGCCGGTATTGGAGCGGTTGCCGATGGCTGGAGCGGCTTGGTCGCGTCTGAGGATCGACCCTTATCTGATCGCGTTGGCGGCGACGGTGCTGGTGGCGGCGATCCTGCCGGCGCGCGGGATCGGCGCCACGATCGCCGACATCGTGACGCAGGCGGCGATCTTCCTGCTGTTCTTCCTGTACGGCGCGCGGCTGGCGCCGCGGGCGGTGGTGGCCGGCCTGTCGCACTGGCGGCTGCAATCGTCGATCCTGCTGGTGACGTTCGTGGCGTTCCCGCTGCTGGGCCTCGCGTTGCGCGCCCTGGTCGGCGGCGAACTGCCGGCGCCGCTCGCGACCGGCCTGCTGTTCGTCTGCCTGCTGCCCTCCACGGTGCAGTCCTCGATCGCCTTCACCTCGATCGCGCGCGGCAACGTGCCGGCGGCGCTGTGCGCGGCGTCGGCGTCCAACCTCGTGGGCGTCGTGCTGACGCCGCTGCTGGTGGGCCTCGTGCTGCATACCCAGGGCGGCTTCAGCATCGGCGCGCTGCGCGACATCGCGGTGCAACTGCTGCTGCCGTTCGCGCTGGGGCAGGTGGCCCGCCCGTTCATCGGCGGCTTCCTGCTGCGGCACAAGGTCCTGACCTCCTACGTCGACCGCAGCTCGATCCTGTTCGTGATCTACGGCGCGTTCAGCGCCGGGATGGTCGCCGGCATCTGGCGCAACGTCGGTGCCGCCGATCTCGTGCTGGTGCTGGGTCTCGACGTGCTGTTGCTGGCGATCGTGCTGTTCGCCACCACGCTCGGCAGCCGGATGCTGGGGTTCGCCAAGGAGGACGAGATCGCGATCGTGTTCTGCGGCTCGAAGAAGAGCCTGGCCAGCGGCATCCCGATGGCCAACATCCTGTTCCCGGCGCACACCGTGGGCCTCGTCGTGCTGCCGCTGATGCTGTTCCACCAGGCGCAACTGTTCGCCTGCGCGTTCCTGGCGCAGCGCTACGGCGCCCGCACCGGGATCGACCAGCCGAGCCTGGCGCCGGTTCGATGAACCGTGTGGAAACATTGCGATCGTTCGGGGAGGCCTCGATGAAGGAAGTTCTGCTGGCGCTCGGGTTGCTGGTGGGCGGGTTCGTGACCCGGCCCGCGACGGCCGCCACGCCGGCCAACTACGACGTCCGCACCGCCGCCGACCTGGTCGCGATCTGTTCGACCGAACCGGGCGACGCGGTCGCCAGCGCCGCGACCGGGTTCTGCCACGGCTACGTGGTGGGCGTGTACCGGACGCTGGAGGAGATCCAGCAGGCCAAGCCGAGTAGCCGCATGTTCTGCCCGCCGGCCGTGCGCCCATCCCGGACCCAGGCGATCGCCGCCTACGTGGCCTGGACCCGCGCCCGGCCGGAGGAACTCGCCAAGGTGCCGATGGAGAGCATCACCGACTACCTGGCGGCGAGCTATCCGTGCGGCGCCCCGGCGGGGGCCGCGCCATGACCTGCGCCCGCCGGACGGGCGCGGCATTGCTGGGTCTGGCGATGCTGGCCGGTTGCGCCGACCTCAACAACACCCAGCAACGGGCGCTGACCGGCACCGGCATCGGCGCCGCCGGCGGCGCGGTGCTGGGCGCCAGAGGCGGCACCGCCGGCCTCCGCGCGGTGGGCGGGCCCCCGGCCCGC
>CAXTVL010000258.1:0-4681 GCA_964247515.1 uncultured Acetobacteraceae bacterium
GTGCCCGGGAGCCACCTTCCCAAACCGTCGCGCATCGCCTCGACCCCGCTCGATTGACGGGCGATTCGACGCGATTTCCGGCGATTTGTGCAACGACTGTGGCCGAAACGTTAACTTCTTGCTTCCCTGTCGAGCAGCTTGCCTTGCTTGGCTCGTTTCGCGGCCGCTGTGGACCGTTTCGCGATCCCAACCGGCCCACCGCACAGCCATCCCGCCAGCGCACTTGCGGCGCGCGGGCCGGCTGGCCGTGGACCGCTCGGGAC
Organism: uncultured Acetobacteraceae bacterium; assembly: GCA_964247515.1. Taxonomy (GTDB): domain Bacteria; phylum Pseudomonadota; class Alphaproteobacteria; order Acetobacterales; family Acetobacteraceae; genus CAVRQM01. Next base: position 264 of record CAXTVL010000258.1, read on the forward strand.
CATGATGATGATCTATGAGAGGCAGATAGAACCCTATGTTGCCAGGCCGATCTTTCGCGGCACATTATGCCGTGCGGAATAAACCGATAGCGTGGATGCATAATGGCACTTGAACGGGTAGTCTCGCTCTCGACCGCAGACGGAAGGGCCTACCGCGTTGAGCAAGAGCGCCGACCCCGGCGGACGTACGGGAGACAGTTCGTGATCATGTTCTACGAAGAGCTCGCGCGCATGACCGCAGGCGTCACCAGCGCGCCGACGCTGCGCGTTCTGCTGGCGCTGCCGTCGCTGCTCGATTTCGAGAGCTGGCGACGGCTCGACCAGCGCAAGCTGGCCGCCGAACTTGGCATCGCCCAACCATCAGTTTCGCGGGCGCTGGCCGACCTGTTGGCACGCAGGATCGTCGAAAAGCAGGGTGGCGGCCCGCTGACCGAATGGCGGCTGTCGCTCGAATGGGGCTGGCGCGGCAACGTCGAGACCTGGCACGCGGCTCGCGCTGCGCGACAGGGCCGCAAGCCGCCGGCCAAGCCCCGACCCGCTGCTGTTGTCGCAGAAGGGATATTATGGAAACACGTCAGATTTCGATCTGGCGGCCGACCTCAATGAACCGCTTGGTCGGCAGATGGAACCGGTCCACGGTCCGCAACGCGTTGCGGAACATCACCGCGAACAGCACGCGGCGCCATGTCGGCAGCTTCTCGGACGCGTCGCTCGCCACCACGTCGTCGTGCGAGACGAAGAACAATGCGTCGGTCAGGTCGATGTCGCAGCCTCTGGCGTGCGCCTGGGCCAACGCCGCCTCGATGTCGGGGATTTCGACGAAGCCGTAATGCGCCGTCAGATGCCAGAAACCTTCCGCAACCTGGTCGATCTGCAGCCGCTGATCGTTGCGTACTCGCGGCTGCTCCATGAAGCGGATGCTGAGCGACACCAAGCGGCGGTGCAGCGCCCCCATGTCGTTGACGTGGCGCACCATGACACCCGGCACGGCGCGCGCACTGCGGCTCAGGAACACCGCGGTGCCGGGCACCCGCGCGATGCCCTTGTCGTCCAGCAACTGCATGAACAAATTCGGCGCCATCTGCAACGTGCCCAACCGCTCGCGCACAGCCTCGGCGCCGTCGTGCCAGGTGGTCATCAGCAGGAACAGCAGGGCCGCGATCACCAGCGGGATCCAGCCACCGTCGGCGATCTTGAGCAAGTTGGCGCCGAAGAAGCCACAATCGATCACCAGGAAGCCGCCTGCGACCAGCCCCGCCACCCACGGCCGCCAGCGCCATTGCTGCGTCATGGTGTGGAACAGCAGCGCCGTCGTCAGCAGCATCGTGGTGGCGACGGCGGTCCCGTACGCGCCCGCCAGGCGGTCGGAACTGCGGAACCCCACTGTTAGCGCCACCGTGACCACCATCATCACCCAGTTTACCAGCGGCACGTAGATCTGGCCGTACTCGGCGTCCGAGGTCTGGTAGATGCGCAGGCCCGGCAGCCAGCCGAGCTGCATCGCCTGCCGGGTCAGCGAGAACGCGCCGGTGATGATCGCCTGGCTCGCGATGATGGTGGCCAGCGTCGCCAGCACCACCAGCGGGATCACCGCCCAGTGCGGCGCCATCAGGAAGAACGGGTTCTGGTCGCCGACTTGGCCCGCCTGCACCAGTGCCGTCTGCCCGGCGTAGCTCAGCAGCAGCGCCGGCAGCACGACGCCGTACCAAACCACGCGGATCGAGCCGCGCCCGACGCCGCCCATGTCGGCATACAGCGCCTCGCCGCCGGTGATCGCGAGGAACACGCCGCCCAGCACGATGAAGCTCTTCCAGCCATGATGCGCCAGGAACGCCAGGGCTCTGGTGGGATCGACCGCCGCCAGCACGCCCGGGTGCTGCACGACCTGCACCGCGCCGAGGCTGCCGATGACCCCGAACCACAGCAGCATCACCGGCCCGAACAGTTGGCCGATGCGGGCGATGCCAAACATCTGGCCGCCGAACAAGCCGAGCAACACGACCACCGCGGCCGGCATCACGAACGGCTTCACCGCCGCGGTCACGACGCTGGTGCCCTCCAACGCACTCAGCACCGAGATCGCCGGCGTGATCACCCCGTCGCCATAGATCAGCGCGGCGCCGAACAGGCCCATGGCGATCATCCAGCGATGCCTGCGGGCGTCATTGCCAGTGACCAGCGCCATCAGCGCCAGGATGCCGCCCTCGCCCGCGTTGTCGGCGCGCATTACGAACACGCAGTATTTCAACGACACGGTGACGACCAGCGCCCACACCACGAGCGACAGCAAGCCGAGCGCCGCGTGGGGGTCGACCTTGCCGCCGGCGGCCGAGATGATCGTCTGCATCGTGTATAGCGGGCTGGTGCCCAGGTCGCCGTAGACGATCCCCAGCGCGGTCAACGCCAGGGCCGGCGTCGTCCGGCGCTCGACAGCGGCGGCATCGGGCGGCGGCGCCACTTCGCTCATCGTCACGCTCCGCCCGTTTCGTCGAGGTCGAGATGCTGCCCGTCATAGCCGGCCTCGACGCCCGCCGGCAGGTGCGCGCCCAGCCATGACCAATCCATGTCGGTCCCCATATGCGTCAGCACCGTACGACGCGGCGCGAGCCTCGCCACCCACTCCAAGACGAGCGACAGCCAGGCATGCGTGCGGTGTCGGCCGCGCTGGAAACAGCCGACGACCCAAGTGTCGACTCCATGCAGTGCCGCGAACGCCTCCTCGTCCAGTCCCACCGCGTCGGTCGAATAGCCGAAACCGCCAATGCGCAGACCCAACGTGCGCATGAAGCCGTGGTCCTGATCGAACACGCTGACCGGGATGCCGCCGGCGTCGAACGACTGGCCGGGCTCGACCGGGCGCGGCAGCAGCACCGGGCGGAAGAAGCCGGGCGGCTGCCAAGGCAGGAAGGCGTAGTCGAACCGCCTCTCCAGTTCGGCCAGCGTGCCCGGCGTCGCGAACGCCTCCAGCGGCCGGTCCACGATGCGGTTGAGGATACGCACGTCGTCAAGCCCGAGGATGTGGTCGGCATGGGCATGGGTGAACAGCAGCACGTCGACCCTGGGCACGGCGCAGGCCAGCAGTTGCGCCCGCATGTCGGCCGAGCAGTCGACCAGCAACGCCCGGCCCGCGCACTCGACCAGGATGCTGGCGCGGGTGCGGCGGTTGCGCGGCTCGGCGGCGTCGCAGGCACCCCAGTCGCCAGTGCCGTCGGCACCGCCGATCATCGGCACCCCGGCCGAGCCGCCGGTGCCCAGGAGCGTGACGCGCACGCTCAGGCGGCCTTGCGGAACAGGCGGTGGAAGTTTGCGGTGGTGAGCTCGGCCAGCGCCTCCGGCTCCAGGCCGCGCACCTGCGCCAGCACGCGCGCGGTGTCCGCGGTCCAGGCCGGCTCGTTGCGCCGGCCCCGGTGCGGGACCGGGGCCAGATACGGCGCGTGGGTCTCGCCCAGCCGCCGCTCGGCCCGCCGGTCGCGCGCGATCTCCCTGATCTCGGAAGATTTGGGGAACGTCAGGATGCCGGAGAAGCTGACATAGCCACCCTGCTCCACCGCCAATTCCGCCAGCGCCCGACCGGAGCTGAAGCAGTGCAGCAGAAAGGCAAAAGCGCCACCCTGCTCGCGTTCGTGGCGCAGGATGGCGGCGATGTCGGCGTCGGCGTCGCGGGCGTGGATCACCAACGGCAGGCCCGCCAGACGGGCGGCGCGGATGTGCGCGCGGAAGCTCGCCTGCTGCTCGTCACGCGGCGACTTGTCGTAGAAATAGTCGAGGCCACTCTCGCCGATGCCGATGACTTTCGGAAACTCTGTCTCGACGACGATCGACTCGGGAGTCGGCACCGGGCGCTCGCCGGCGTTGTGCGGATGCACGCCCACGGTACACCAGACGTTGCCATGCGCCACCGCGATGGCGCGCACGACGTCGCTCTCCACCAGGCGAGTGCCGATCGTGACCATCGCCCCCACGCCCGCCTCGGCGGCGCGCGCCAGCACGGCCTCGCGCTCCGCCGCCTCGAAATAGTCGAGATGACAGTGCGAATCGATCAGGAACAAGGCGCTATGCCGCCGCCATGTCGAAGCGGGGGAACACGCCGACCGGCGCCGGCAACGCCGCTTCGTCGATCAGCGGTGTCGCCAGCGCGGCGAGGTCGCGCGCCGACGCGTCGACGCCGAGCTGGTCGAGCACCCTTGCCATCGATTGCGGCATGAACGGCTGCAACACAGTGGCGACCACGCGCAGCGCGTCGACCAGCACCCGCAGCACGTGGCCCATGCGGGCCAGGTCGGTGCGGCGCAACGCCCACGGCGCCTGGCGGTCGATGTAGCCGTTGCCGGCGCGGATCACCCGCCACACCTACTCCAGCGCGTCGCCGAACGCCTGCTGCGGCAGCAGGTGCCGCCGCGGCGCCGGCCGCGCGGCGG
>CAXTVL010000259.1:0-4665 GCA_964247515.1 uncultured Acetobacteraceae bacterium
GGCCCGGCTCGACCCCGGCAACCGGCCCGGCCTGGCGCGGCTCACGTCGCCGATCGCCGGCACCGTCGTCACCGTCGGCATGACGCCGGGCGAGGTGGTCGATGCCACCGGCGCCGGCTTCACGGTGGCCGACCTGTCGGTGATGCTGGTGCTGGCGCAGGTGCCGGAGACCAGCGCGCCGCTGGTGGCGGTCGGCGACCCGGCCCGCGTGCGCCTCGGCGCCGGCGGCGGGCGGGTGTGGTCCGGCAAGGTGGTGGCACTGGGGGCTGCACTCGACCCGCAGGCGCGCACGCTGCCGGCGCGCATCCAGCTCGACAACCCGGACCGGGCGCTGCGCTCCGGCATGACGGTCGACGTGACGCTCACCAGCGACCGCGAGCGCGCCAACGTCGTGGTCCCACCCGGCGCCGTGCAGATGGTGGGCGACAAGCGCGTGGCGTTCACCAAGCTGGGCGACGACCGTTTCCAGAGCCACGAGCTGACCTTGGGCGTCGAGCGGCAGGACTGGGTCGAGGTGCGCCAGGGCCTGCAGGAAGGCGACCAGGTGGTGACGCAGGGCAGCTTCGAGCTCAAGGCGCTGTTGCAGAAGTCGCTGCTCGGCGGCGCCGGATGACCGGTTTCTTCGCGGCCCTGGTCGGCCGCCGCTGGCTGGTGCTGGTGCTGGCGCTGGGTGTCGCCGTCGCCGGCTGGTTCAACCTGCAGCAACTGGCGATCGACGCGGTGCCGGACATCTCGCCCAAGCAGGTGATGATCCTGACCGAGGCACAGGGGCTGGGGCCGCTCGAGGTCGAGCGGCTCGTGACCTTCCCGATCGAGAGCCAGATGACCGGCCTGCCACTGCTGAAGGACGTGCGCTCGACGTCGCGTTTCGGGCTGTCGGCGGTCTACGTCACGTTCGAGGACGGCGCCGACGTCGAGACCGCGCGCGCCCAGGTGTTCGAGCGGCTACAGCAGGCGCAGGCGATGATGCCACCGGGGGTCGGCACGCCGACCGAGGGGCCGTTCGCGACCGGGCTGGGCGAGATCCTGGAGTTCGAGCTGCGCGGCCCCGGCTTCACGCCGATGGAGCTGTACCAGATGCTGCAATGGCGCATCGTGCCGCAGTTGCGGCTGGTGCCCGGCATCGTCGGCGTCAACATCTATGGCGGCGACCTGCAGACCTACGAGGTGCAGCTCTCGCCCGACCGCTTGCGCTCGCAGGGCATCACCTTGCCGCAGGCGTTCGCGGCGATCGAGGCCAACAACACCACCCGCGGCGGCGCCTACATCGAGCACGGCGCCGAGCAGCAGATCGTGCGCGGCCTGGCGCTGGCGCAGAACTCGGCCGACATCAGCCATATCGTGCTCAAGGCGACGCCGGGCGGCATCCCCGTCACCATCGCCGATGTGGGCGAGGTCAAGCTCGCCCCCAAGGTGCGGCTCGGCGCGGTCACGCATGACGGGGTGGGCGAGACCATCCTCGGTGTCGCCGACATGCAGTACGGGCTCAACGCCAGCGAGGTGCTGCCGGCGCTCAAGGCGCGCATGGCGCAAATACAGAAGACGCTGCCGCCGGGCGTGGAGATCCGCACCTTCTACGACCGTTCCGACCTGATCCAGCGCGCCATCCACACCGTCGCGCACAACCTGGTCGAGGGCGCGCTGCTGGTGGTCGCGATCCTGCTGCTGATGCTGGGCAACTTCCGCGCCGGCCTGATCGTGGCGGCGGTGATCCCGCTGTCGATGCTGATGGCGTTCGCGGGGATGCGGGCGTTCGGCATCTCCGGCAACCTGATGAGCCTGGGTGCCATCGATTTCGGCCTGATCGTCGACGGCGCCGTGGTGCTGGTCGAGAACGTGCTGCGCCGGCAGTCGGAGGGCGACGAGCGCGACGTGCTCAAGATCGTGCCCGGGGCGGCGGCCGAGGTGGCGCGGCCGGTGATCTTCTCGGTCGCCATCATCACGCTGGTCTACGTGCCGGTGCTGTCGTTGCAGGACATCGAGGGCAAGATGTTCCACCCGATGGCGCTCACCGTGATGCTGGCGCTGGGCTGCGCGCTTGCGGTCACGATGACGGTGATCCCGGCGCTGGCGGCGACCTTCCTGGGCAGCAAGGCGGCCCAGCGCGACACCTTCGCGGTGCGCTGGGCGCGGGCCGGCTACACCCCGGTCCTGCGGCGCACCACGGCGCACCCGCTGATCACCGCGGGCATCGCGGCGGCGCTGTTCGCGGTCGCGGCGTTCTTCGCGACCCGGCTCGGCGGCGAGTTCATCCCGCAGCTCTCCGAGGGCGCCATCGTCGTCACTTCCAACAAGCTGCCCAGCATCAACCTCGACGCCTCGCTGCGCACCGTGGGCGAGATCGAGCGCGTGCTCCGCTCGTTCCCAGACGTGCAGACGGTGGTGTCGCAGACCGGCAGTGCCGCGACGCCGACCGATCCCATGGGCGTGCAGAGCACCGACAGCTACGTGATCCTGAAGCCGCAGGGCCAGTGGAAGACCGCCAGCACGCAGGAGGGCATCAGTGCCGCGATGGAGGACAAGCTCAAGGCGGCGATCCCCGGCGTGGCGTTCGAGCTGTCGCAGCCGATCCAGATGCGCATGGACGACTTGCTGCAGGGCGTGCGCTCGGACGTGGCGCTGACGTTCTACGGCGAGGACCTGGCCACGCTGCGCCGCCTGGCCGACCAGGGCGCCAAGGTGGTGCAGGGGATCAAGGGCGCCACCGACGTGGCCCCCGAGCAGCAGGGCGGGCTGCCGGCATTGACCGTCCAAGTCGACCGCGAGCGGCTGGCGCGGTTTGGCATCAGCGCCACCGACGCGCTGGCCGCGGTCGAGGCGATCGGCGGCCGCAGCGTCGGCATGGTCTACGGCCAGAACGACACCGAGACGCCGATCGTGGTGCGCCTGTCGCCGGCGTCGCGCGCCAGCGCGCAGGCGGTGCGCGATCTTCCGGTGGGCCTGTCCGGCGGCGCCGTGGTGCCGCTCTCGGCGGTGGCCAACGTCTCGGTGGCCGACGGCCAAGCCCAGGTGACGCGCGACCGGCTGCAACGGCGCAGCACGGTCGACATCAACGTGACCGGGCGCGACGTGCAGAGCTTCGTGACCGAGGCGCAGAAGGCCGTGGCGCAGCAGGTCAAGCTGCCGACCGGCTATACGCTGGACTGGAGCGGCATGTTCCAGAACCTGCAGAGCGCCTCGGCGCGCCTGGCGCTCGTGGTGCCCGGCGTGCTGGTGGCGATCTTCATGCTGCTCTACCTCAATTTCGGCAGCCTTCGGCTGTCGGCGCTGATCTTCCTCAACGTGCCGATGGCCGCGACCGGCGGCATCGCGGCACTGCTGCTGCGCGGGATGCCGTTCAGCATCTCGGCCGGCATCGGCTTCATCTCGACCTTCGGCATCGCGATCCTCGATGGCGTGGTGCTGGCCAGCTACATCCAGGAGGAGCGCGACGCCGGCCGCGACGCACCGGAGGCGGCGCGTAACGCCGCCGAGAAGCGCCTGCGCCCGGTGCTGACCACCGCCCTCGTGGCCTCGATCGGTTTCGTGCCGATGGCGATCTCGACCAGCGCCGGCGCCGAGGTGCAGCGCCCGCTCGCCACCGTGGTCATCGGCGGGCTGATCACGGCCACGCTGCTGACGCTTTTGGTGCTGCCGTCATTGTACCCGGTGGTGATCGAGGCGAAGTGGCCGGGCTGGCGGCGAGCGAGGCGGATGGTCGGCCTCGGCCCGCGGCACCACCCGGCCGAGTAGCATCGGCAGCTACGATCAGTCGTACTCGACGGTCTGGAAGTACCGGAAGTCGTCTCCTGCGCGAGCTGCCAACTCGAACGTCACATCACCAAACGACAAATCGAGAGTTTGCTTCATAGCAATGAAGTCTTCATCCAGCTGGATGAACCTCGCGGTGTCGAACGGGTCGACCGAGGTCACAAGTTCCAAAAAGGCCAAATCCCGTCCTTGAAGCCGGTGTGACCTGTCGGTCACAAAACCGAAAGTCGCATACGACTCGTAATAGAGGCCGTAGGTCGGCACTGGCCGGAACGGACCGCTGGTGAGGTTTTCAAAACAACTCCCCACCAACGACTCGAACAGCACACGCTCGATGTTCTCCCACGGGTCATAGACCAGCGGCCCGCGCCAGGCGATCCCGTTGCGCTCCGCCACCGGGACGAGCGCGAGAAGCCCCATCCGAAAGGTGGCCATGAGTTCGGCCACAGCTACGGTCGAACCCATGGCCTAAGTCAGTGCGAGCGGCCGCGGGCGGGCGTCAGCGCCGCCACCAACCGCGCTTGCGCTCGCCGGCCAGCTCCGCCTCGCCCACGATCACCGGCCGGATCGGCTCCGCTTCCGGCGCCGCCATCGCAGGCTCGGGTGCGGCGGCGGGTTCGGTCTCGGTGCTGAGCTTGCTCTCGTGATCCGGCTCGGGGGCCGTGGCCAGTTCCACGATGGCGGCGACCACCTCCGGCTCCGGTGGCGCTTCGGGCGCCGGCGCGATGGCGGCCGGCGCCTCCGCCACGCTCACGGCATCTTCAGGCACCGGCGGGATGTCGAGCGCTTCGGCAGCCTCCGGCGACTGCGCGGCGGCCGTCGGCGGGCGGACCTGCGCCGCCTGCTCCGCCTGGTCCAGCATGTCGAAGATGTCGAAGCCGGTGCCACCGAACGGGTCGGCCGGGGTCGGGCCGG
>CAXTVL010000260.1:0-4659 GCA_964247515.1 uncultured Acetobacteraceae bacterium
ATCCGGACGGTGTCATGACGCTGGACGGCGAGCCGCTCGCGGCACGGCGGGACGCGGATCAGGTCAAGGCGTTGCAGATCGTGTTCCAGAACCCGGATTCGGCGCTCAACCGCGCCCATTCGGTGCGCCGCATCGTGGGCCGCGCGCTGACCAAGCTGGCCGGCCTGCGCGGGCCAGCGGCGCAGGCGCGGCTGCTGGAGCTGACCCGCTCGGTTCGCCTGGCCGACCGCTTCCTCGCCGCCCGGCCGCGCCAGCTCTCGGGCGGCCTCAAGCAGCGGGTCGCGATCGCCCGCGCCTTCGCCGGCGACCCGCGCCTCGTGGTGTGCGACGAGCCCACTTCGGCGCTCGACGTCTCGGTGCAGGCGGCGATCCTGAACCTGCTGGCCGACCTGCAAGCCGAGCGCGACGTCAGCTACCTGTTCATCTCGCACGACCTCGGCGTGGTGCGCTATTTGTCCGACCGCATCATGGTGCTGTACCTGGGTCGGGTGATGGAGCTGGGGCCGGCGGAACGGGTGTTCGACGGCCCGCACCATCCGTACACCGAGGCGCTGCTGTCGGCGCTGCCGGACGCTGACGGCCGCACCGCGCGCATCCGGCTGGTGGGAGAAATCCCCAGCGCGGTGCACCCACCGTCCGGCTGCGTGTTCCACACCCGCTGCCCGCGCAAGATCGGGGCGGTGTGCGAGCAACAGGAACCGCCGCTGCTGTCGCGAGGCGAGGGGCACGGCATACGCTGCCACCTGCCCACGGAGCGGCTCGGCCGCGCGCCGCTACCCGGCGAGCCAGCCGCCGTCGACCACGAGGTTTGACCCGGTGATGAAGCTCGCGCGGTCGCTGGCCAGGAACACCGCCGCGTTGGCCACGTCCTCGGGCCGGCCCAGCCGCGGCCACGGTGTCCGTCGGCGGGCGTTCTCCAGCAGCGCCGGGTCCATCGGCAGGCCGGGCTTGCCGGTCACGATCTTGCCCGGCGAGATCGTGTTGCAGACGATCAGGTCGCGCGCGTAGTCGACCGCGACCTGCCGGGTGAGGTAGATGGCGCCCGCCTTGCTCACCCCGTACGGCGTGTCGCGCGGCGCGGTGACGATGCCCTGTTGCGAGCCGAGGTTGATGATCCGTCCGCGCGCCTCGCCGCGTGGCTCCTGCGTCAGCATCTGTTGCACCGCACGCTTGCAGCCGTGGAACATGCCGGTCATGTTCACCGCCATGACGCGCTCCCACTGCTCGGCCGTGGTGTCGAGCAGCGGCGTGCCGGAGAAGATCGCGGCGTTGTTGACCATGACGTCGAGCCGGCCGAACCGCGCCACCGCCTCGCTCACCACGGCGTCGATGTCGTCCCAGCTTGCGACGTCGGTGGCGCGGAAGAACGTCGTGCCGCCGGCGCTGCGGATCAGGTGCTCGGTCGGCCTGCCACCCTCCAGCGGCTCGGGCGTCACGTCGGCGAGAGCCACCGCCGCGCCCTCGCGCGCGAAGCTGAGCGCGATCGCCCGGCCGATCCCGGAACTCGCGCCCGTCACCACCGCGACCTTCCTCTTCAGCAACGTCATGACGCCCTCCTCGCCGGCTGCATCATGACGCTGCTGGTCACGGGCGCCACTGGTTTCGTGATGAGCGTCCTGGCGCGGCACTGGCTGGAGTCCGACCCCACGGCCCGCGTCGTGGCGCTCGACATCGCACCGCTCGACGCGGCGGCGCGGCGCTGGTTCGCCCCGGTGGCCGACCGGCTGACGGTGGTGGCGGCCGACGTGACCCGGCCCGACGCGGTGGTGGCGGCGCTGGCAGGGCATGCGATCACCCTGGTCGCGCACGGCGCCACGGTGACGCCGATCTCGCGCGGCTCCGCCGCGGCGGCGTTGCGCGAGCCGGAAGCCGAGGCGCCCGGCCGCATCGTCGCGGTGAACACGATGGGCACCGTGACCGTGCTGGACTGGGCCCGCGCGCAGCCCGGCCTGCGCCGGTTCCTCTATGTCAGCTCGGGATCGGTCTACAAGCAGCACGGCCCCGACCGGCCGGGCGAGCCGCTGCCCGAGGACGGCTACGTCATGCCGCGCCGATTGTACGGCGTCTCCAAGCTGGCCTCGGAGCTGATCGTCGAGCGCTACGGCGAGCTGTTCGGGCTGTCCACCGTCTCGGTCCGGCTGTCGTCGGTCTATGGCCCGATGGATCGCGTTACCGGCAGCCGCGATTTCCGCCATGTGCCCGACCGCGTGGCGCGGTTGGCGCTGGACGGCGTGCGCCGCATCCGGGTCAACACGCTCGATGCCGTGGGCGACTACATCCATGCCGAGGACGCGGCGGCTGCCATCGCCGGCCTGCTGCGGGCGCCGGCGCTGCGCCATGCCGCCTACAACGTGGCGTGCGGCTCGGTGTCCACGGTGGCGGACTTGGTCCGCTGGGCGGCGGAGAAGGTGCCGGGGCTGGAAGCGGCCCTGGCGGACCCGGCCAGCGCCGACATCGTGCAGGACCCGAGCCTCACCGGCGGCATGTGGGGTGCTTACGACATCTCGCGCATCGTGGCCGAGACCGGCTGGCGGCCACGCCCGGTGCGCGCGGCGTTGCATGCCTACATGGACTGGCTCGCGTCCGAGCGGGCTGCCGCCCTACCGTGACAGGCCGTGCCCGCCCGGTCCGTCGGCCGCCTCCTGCTCGGCGGCGGGGGCGGCGGCCGGATCGGCGGCCTCGGCCCGCTCGACTTCACGGGCCGCATCGGGCGCGCCGGCGTTCGCCCGCTCGATCCCCTGGCGCGCTAGGTCGGCTGCGCCGTCGGGTGGCACGGCGTCGGTCGGCTTGGCTGCCATCATCGCTTCCTGCATCACCCGAGACGTCGATCGGCGGACAGGTTTTGCCGTCACGTCACGTGAATTGGTTGTATAACGCAGCATGACATCTTCTAAAGGCGCGGATTGCGGAAATTAATACCATGTCAGACCGATTTACGCTACTTTAATCCAGGTTGGTTGCCGCGTGTTTCACGGTGGAACCCTGCCACTATAATGCCACAACCTGCGCGGTAAATCGTCAGTCGCCGCCATGCCGGAATTGCCCCGGCGGCCGACGTCCAATGCCATCGGTGCCGCGTTTCCTCTTATGGGCGGGCCGATTTGCCCAGGCTGATGGCTGGCTGAGCCGAATGGGACACGGCGGCGAAATTTCCGCGCAGCAGGTTGTTGGTGCACATCGCCGAGGCCCGCGATACACTTTAACTTCTTCGCTCCGAGTCCACGTCCATTGCAGCGCATGGGCCAGGCACCGGGGCAGAGCTCGCCGACTTCGATGACGCTGGGCTGCCCGCGTCCGTGCCCGAAGGCCACCCGGACGCGCACCCGCAAGAGTGGAGAGTTTCTTCATGGATCGGCCGCACGACATTTTCTCGATGCACGCCACACTGCGCGACCGGACGCGCGAGGTGGAGATGAGCCTCTCCGAGTACCTCGAAGCCTGCCGTGACGACCCAGGATGCTACGCGAGCCCGGCCGAGCGGATGCTGCGCGCGATCGGCGAGGCCGAGATCGTCGACACCTCGCGCGACCCGCGCCGCGCCCGGCTGTTCCTCAACCGCACGATCCGCGTCTACCCCGCCTTCGCCGAGTTCCACGGCATGGAGGACACGATCGAGCGCATCGTGGCGTTCTTCCGCCACGCGGCGCAGGGCCTTGAGGAGCGCAAGCAGGTGCTCTACCTGCTGGGGCCGGTGGGCGGCGGCAAGTCGTCCCTCGGCGAGCGGCTCAAGGCGCTGATGGAGCACGAGCCGATCTACGTGCTCAAGGCCGGCGCCGAGCTGAGCCCGGTGTTCGAGAGCCCGCTCGGCCTGTTCGAGCCGGAGACCATGGGCGAGGCGCTGGGCGAGCGCTACGGCATCCCGCGCCGCGTGCTGACCGGCATCGCGAGCCCCTGGGCGCTGAAGCGGCTCGACGAGATGGGCGGCGACATCCAGCGCTTCCGGGTGGTCAAGCTGTATCCCTCGCGCCGCCGCCAGATCGCCATCGCCAAGACCGAACCCGGCGACGACAACAACCAGGACATCTCGGCGCTGGTCGGCAAGGTCGACATCCGCAAGCTCGAGAACTTCAGCCAGAACGACCCCGACGCCTACGGCTTCTCCGGCGGGCTGAACCGCGCCAACCAGGGCATCCTCGAGTTCGTCGAGATGTTCAAGGCGCCGATCAAGATGCTGCACCCGCTGCTGACCGCCACCCAGGAGGGCAACTACCTCGGCACCGAGAACATCGGCGCGATCCCGTTCCAGGGCATCCTGCTGGCGCACTCCAACGAGGCGGAGTGGCAGAGCTTCCGCAACAACCGGACCAACGAGGCGTTCCTCGATCGGGTGAGCGTGGTCAAGGTGCCGTACTGCCTGCGGGTGACGGAGGAGAGCCGCATCTACGAGAAGCTGATCAGCGGCTCGGCGCTGGCCGAGGCGCCGTGCGCGCCGCACACGCTGGAGATGCTGGCGCGCTTCGCCGTGCTGTCGCGGCTGAAGCCGCACGCCAACTCGACGCCGTTCGCCAAGATGCGGGTCTACGATGGCGAGAACATCCGCGAGACCGACCCCAAGGTGAAGACCATGCAGGAGTATCGCGACGCCGCCGGCGTCGACGAGGGCATGGACGGCATCTCCACCCGGTTCGCCTACAAGGTGCTCTCGGCCACCTTCAACCA
>CAXTVL010000261.1:0-4642 GCA_964247515.1 uncultured Acetobacteraceae bacterium
TGCTGCAGCGGATGCGGGACGGCGAGCGCGTGGCGCTGGTCTCCGACGCCGGCACGCCCCTGCTGTCCGATCCCGGCTACCGGCTGGCGCGGGCGGCGATCGCCGCCGGGCTGCCGGTCACGGGCCTGCCGGGAGCGAACGCCGCGACGCTCGCCTTGATCCTGTCCGGGCTGCCGCCGCACCCATACCTGTTCGCGGGTTTCCCGCCGCCACGCCAGGCGGCAAGGCTGGCGGCGTTCGCCACCCTGCGCGCCGCCGAGCGCGCCGGGCTACGGGCCACGTTGCTGTGGCACGAGGCGCCGCATCGCCTGGCCGAGAGCCTCGCCGACCTCGCCACCAGCTTCGGCGACCGTCCGGCGGCGGTGGCGCGCGAGCTGACCAAGCGGTTCGAGGAGGTGCGCCGGGGCGGCTTGGAGGCGCTGGCGGCGCACTACGCGACGCATCCGGCGCGCGGCGAGATCACGCTGGTGGTGGGGCCGGCCGCCGACGAGGCGACCCCGGAGGCCGCGGTCGACGACCTGCTGCGCGCGGCGGCGGCCACGGGTTGCACCCTCAAGGAGACGGTGGCACAGGTCGCTGCGGCCACCGGGCTGCCGCGCCGGCAGGTCTACGCGCGAGCGCTGGCGTTGCGCGACGGGTGACGGCTACCCGAGCAGGCGGCCGCCCACCAGCACCAGGGTCGCCGCCAGCAACGGCCGCAACACCGGCTCCGGAACCCGTGCGGCCAACAGGCTGCCGAGCACGATGCCCGGCACCGAACCCACCAGCAGCGAACCGAACAGGCCCCAGTCGACGTCGCCCATGACCCAGTGCCCGATCCCGGCCAGCAGCGTCAGCGGCACCGCGTGGGCGATGTCGGAGCCGACAATGCGGGCGATCGGCAGCCGGGGGTACAGCAGGATCAACGCGGTGACACCGAGCGCCCCGGCGCCCACCGAGGTCAGCGTCACCAACACGCCGAGCACCACGCCGGTCAGCACCGTGAGCTGCGCCACCCGGTCCGGCGGCAGCGCCGTCCGGCGCTCGGCGAACGCCACGATGCGCGAGCGCAGCAACAGCGACAGTGCCGTGAGCAACAGCGCCACGCCGAGCGAGACCGTCATCACGTGCTCGACCGCCGGATTCGGCCGGCCCAACAGGTGCAGCGTCAGCAAGGTCACCGCCGCTGCCGGGATGCTGCCCAATGCCAGCTTGCCGCTGACCGGCCACTCCACCGTGCGCGCCGCGCCATGCACCACGGTGCCGACCGACTTGGTGGCCGAGGCATAGAGCAAATCGGTGCCGACGGCGGTGACGGGGTGGATGCCGAACAGCAGGATCAGCAACGGCGTCATCAGCGATCCGCCGCCGACCCCGGTCAGGCCGACCAGAAGGCCCACGGCGAAGCCGGACATCGAGAACATCGGGTTCATGTCGCCACGCGCTGCATAGGATCTCCCGCACACCGTCGAGATTCACGTTTCTCGATCGTAGTTCATCATATCACCCTTTTGACGATCGGCAATTGGAGGCGCACCGGCCAGCGCGCCATAGCGCACCATATACCGTCCATGGACCCGATCGCGCTCTATATCCATTGGCCGTTCTGCTTGGCCAAATGCCCGTACTGCGACTTCAACAGTCACGTTCGCGAGCGCATCGACCAGGGCCGCTTCGCGCGGGCGCTGGGCGCCGAACTGGCCTGGGAAGCCGCCCGGCTTGGGCGCCGACCGCTGGCCTCGATCTTCTTCGGCGGCGGCACGCCGAGCCTGATGGACCCGGCCACGGTGGCGCGGTTGATCGAGGACGCCGGCCGGCTGTTCGACCCGCTGCAAGACATCGAGGTCACGCTCGAGGCCAACCCGACCAGCGTCGAGGCGGGCAGGCTCTCGGCGTTCCGGCAGGCCGGCGTCAACCGGGTGTCGCTGGGCGTGCAGAGCCTCGACCCCGCGGCGCTGCGAATGCTGGGTCGCGAGCACTCGGGACCGCAGGCGGTGGCGGCGCTGGAGCTGGCGCGCGGCCTGTTCCCGCGCGTCTCGTTCGACCTGATCTACGCCCGGCCGGAACAGTCGCCGGAAGCATGGCGCGCCGAGTTGCGGCAGGCGCTGGCGCTGGCCGCCGATCACCTGTCGCTCTACCAGCTCACCATCGAGCCGGGCACCGCGTTCGAGGCGCTGCACCGCCAGGGCCGCATCGCGCTGCCCGACGACGAGACGGGCGCGGCACTCTACGACGCCACCATCGAGGCGGCGGCGGCGTTCGGCCTGCGGCCCTACGAGGTCAGCAACTACGCGGTGCCGGGCGCCGAGAGCCGGCACAACCTGGCCTACTGGCGCTACGGCGAGTACGCCGGCATCGGCCCCGGCGCGCATGGAAGGGTGCAGGTCGATGGCGCATTGCTGGCCACTCGCCGGCACCGGGCACCCGAGCCGTGGGCGGCGCGGGTCGAGGCGCAGGGCCACGGCAGCACGCCGGAGGAGCGGATCGGCCCGCGCGACCGGGCGCGCGAGATGCTGCTGATGGGGCTGCGGCTGACCGAGGGCGTCGCCGAATCGCGGTTCCTGGCCCGCACCGACCTGGCGCTCGACGACGCGGTCGATGCCGGCGTGCTGCGGCAAGCGGTCGAGGCGGAGTACCTGGTGCGTGGCGACGGCGTGTTGCGGGCGACGTTGGAGGGACGCAAGCGGCTCGATGCGCTGCTCGGCGCACTGGTGCTATGAACCGCGGATGCACAAGGCGCTCCTGATCCCCGCCCTCGCGGCACTGCTGGGCACCGCCCGCGCCGCCGAGTACGTGCGCGACCCGGCCCGCGTGCATCCGGGCACCTACGCGGTCGAGCCTGAGCACACCGAGGTGCTGTTCGGCATCTCCCATTTCGGCTTCTCGACCTATTACGGCCGCTTCGACCATGCCAGCGGCACGCTGGTGTTCGACCCCGCGGCACCGGCCAACAGCACGCTCACAATCTCGGTGCCGACGGCCAGCGTCTCGACCGCGAGCGACAAGCTGAACGGGATATTGCGCGACTGGTTCGGCGTGGCGCGGTTCCCGACCATGACCTTCCGCTCGACCAAGGTGACGGTGACGGGCATCGACCGCGGCATCGTCACCGGCGACCTCACGCTGCGTGGCGTGACCCGGCCGCTCACGCTGGAGGTGACGTTCGACGGCGCCGGGATGGACCCGGCGGACAGCAAGTATACCATCGGCTTCGACGCCACCGGCACGTTGAGGCGCACCGATTTCGGCATCAGCACCTTCGCCCCGTATATCGGCGACGAGGTGCGCCTGATCCTGAGCGGCGCGTTCGTCAAGCAGGGCTGACTTCAAGGAGGACGACCCATGACCGACCCAATCGACTACCGCCCGCTCGGCCGCTCCGGGCTGAAGGTCTCGCCGCTGTGCCTCGGCACCATGATGTTCGGCGGCGCCACCACCGAGGCCGACGCCGCGCGCATCATCGACCGCGCGCGCGAGGGCGGCGTCAACTTCATCGACACCGCCGACGTCTACACGGGCGGCGAGAGCGAGCGCATCACCGGCCGGGCGATCGCCGCGCACCGCGACTGGTGGGTGCTGGCGACCAAGCTCGCCAACGCCACCGGCGACGGCCCCAACGCCGCCGGCCTGTCGCGCCGCTATGCCTTCATCGCCGTGGAAGCGAGCCTGCGCCGGCTCGGCGTCGAGGCGATCGACATCCTCTATCTGCACAAGGAGGACCACACCACGCCGTTGGAGGAGGTGGTACACGCCATGGCCGACCTCGTGCGCAGCGGCCGCATCCGGCATTTCGGCGTCTCCAACCACCGCGCCTGGCGGGTGGCCGAGATCTGCCGGCTGTGCGACGCCGCCGGCATCGACCGGCCGGTGGTGTCGCAACCGTACTACAACGCGATGAACCGGATGCCCGAGGTCGAGCACCTGCCGGCCTGCGCGCATCTGGGCCTGGGCGTGTTCCCGTACAGCCCGCTGGCGCGCGGCGTGCTGACCGGCAAATACCATCCGGACGCGACGCCGGACGCCGGCAGCCGCGCCGGGCGGCAGGACAAGAGGATGCTGGAGACCGAGTGGCGGCCCGAGAGCCTGCGCATCGCGCAGACATTGGCCGAGCACGCGCGGGCGCAGGGGGTGACTCCAGGCCAGTTCGCGGTGAGCTGGGTGCTGAACAACCGCCTCGTCACCGGCGCCATCGCCGGGCCGCGGACCATGGAGCAGTGGGACGACTACATGGGCGCGCTCGCCTACCGCTTCACCGCCGAGGACGAGGCGCTGGTCGACCGGCTGGTCACGCCCGGACACCCTTCCAGCCCCGGCTACAACGACCCGGCCTATCCGCTGGAAGGGCGCGTCAGCCGCGCGTGAGCTACGCCGCGTTCCAGCAACGCCTCGGCGTGGTCAACGACCTGCTGAACGCGAGTTCGGTGCTGGTGTGGGACAGCCGCACCATGATGCCGCCCGGCGGCGTCGCGGCGCGCGGGCAGCAGATCGCGACGCTGACCGTGCTGGCGCGGCAGACCCTGCTCGCCGACGAGACGAGCCGCCTCGCCGACGCCGCCGAGCGCGAGCTGGCGCGCGAGCCGGAGGACTCGCCCGGCCGCCGCGCCGTGGCGCAGACCCGTGCCGCGATCGCGCACCATGCGCGCATCCCGGAGGCGCTGGAGCA
>CAXTVL010000262.1:0-4619 GCA_964247515.1 uncultured Acetobacteraceae bacterium
CACCGGCCCAGTAACACCGTCACGGAGCAGCGGCGGCCCGGGCGCCCGGCCGGGGGTGGGCGGGCGCGGTCGAGGAAGCCGTCGGCATACCCGCGAGTTTGTCGCGCCGGCCTTCCTCGGATTATAGTCCGGCGAGCGTTTCGCGCCGCGGGAGCGGCGGCTGGTCGGCATCGGGCCGACCGCGGGGGCGCGGGGGAAGGGGAAGCGGACCATGGCGGCAACCACCCGGCGCGGCCTGCTCGCCACGGCCGCCGCGCCGCTTCTGGGTGGGCCGGCGGTGGCACCCCGGCACGTCGATCTGCGGGGCAAGCCGCCCAACATCGTGTTCTTCCTGGCCGACGACCTCGGCTACGCCGACATCTCGGCCTATGGCCGTCCCGACCTCGCCACCCCCAACATCGACCGGATCGGCACCGGCGGAGTCCGCTTCCTGCAAGGCTACGCCAACTCCGCCGTCTGTTCCGCGACGCGCGCCGCGCTCATCACCGGGCGCTACCAATACCGCCTGCGCGTGGGGCTCGAGGAGCCGATCGCCCGCCCGGACCCCAGGGTCGGCCTGCCCGCCGGCCATCCGACGATCCCGTCGCTGCTGCGGGCGCTCGGCTACCAGACCAGCCTGCTGGGCAAGTGGCACCTCGGCAGCCTGCCGGAATACGGCCCGCTCAAGAGCGGATACGAGCATTTCTTCGGCTTCCGTGGCGGCGCGCTGGACTACTACACGCACACCGGACCGGATCACCAGGACGACCTCTGGGACGGGGACGCCCAGGTGCGCGAGGCCGGCTACCTGACCGACCTGCTCGGCGACCGCGCGGTGCGGGCGGTCGATGCCCACGCGAGCTCCGGCAAGCCGTTCTTCCTCGACGTGCACTTCAACGCGCCACATTGGCCATGGGAGGCGGTGGGCGACCAGGAAGAGGCCCAACGCCTGCGCAAGGCGTCGCTGCTCGACTACGACGGTGGCTCCCAGCGCACCTATCGGCAGATGATCGCGCGGATGGACATGCAGGTCGGCCGGGTGCTGGCGGCGCTCGACCGGCACGGCCTGACCGAGAACACGATCGTCGTCTTCACCAGCGACAACGGCGGCGAACGCTTCGCCGACACCTGGCCGTTCACCGGGATGAAGCAGGAACTGCTCGAGGGCGGCCTGCGCATCCCGGTGTTGTTCCGCTGGCCGGCGCGGGTGAAGCCGGGGCGGGTCTCGGACCAGGTGAACATCAGCATGGACTGGCTGCCGACACTGCTGGCCGCCGCCGGAGGTGCCCCGGACCCCGCCTATCCCAGCGACGGCATGAGCCTGTTGCCGACATTGACCGAGGCGGCACCTCCGGTGCCGCGCAAGCTGTTCTGGCGCTACAAGGCCAACCTGCAACGCGCGGCGCGCGACGGCGACTGGAAGATCCTCAAGATCAACGACAACGCGTTCCTGTTCAACGTGGTCGACGACCCGATGGAGCGCGCGAACATGCGCGAGCGCCGCCGCGACATCTACGACCGCATGGTGCGGGAATGGAACGACTGGGACCGCGGCATGTTGCCGGAGGTGCGTGAGAGCTTCACGGCCGCGTTCAGCGCCGGGGAACTCGCCAACCATATCGGCGCCCGTCCGGCGACGGACGACGTCGATCCCGCGACGAGCTGGCCCAGCCGGCCTCGGCCCGACGGCGCGGCGAAATAGCCGGCGCGGCGAAATAGCCGGGGCTTGGCCTATCGAGACGCCAGGCGCGACAGCAGGAAGTCCCGGAACACCGCGACCCGCTTCGAGCTGCGCAGCTCCTCCGGGTAGACGAAGTAGACGTCCACCTTCGGCGCCTTGACCTCCGGCAGCAGCCGCACCAGGCCGCCCGCTTCCGCCTGTTCGGCCATGTAGTCCGGCACCGCCGCGAGGCCCAGGCCGGACTTCACCGCCTCGACCATGGCATACAGGCTGTTCACCTCGAGCAGTGCGCGCCGCGGGTCGCCGGCGCGGCGGCCCAGTTCGGCCAGCCAGTTCACGTCCGGCACCGGCGGGTGATAGTTGCCGAACAGGATCAGCCGGTGCCCGTCCAGCTCCTCCGGCGTGCGCGGCGTGCCGTGCCGCTCCAGGTAGGCGGGCGAGGCGCACAGGTGCCACTCGATCGCCATCAGATGCCGCTGCACCAAGTCCGGCTGCTTGGGCGGGTGCATCCGGATCGCGACATCCGCCTCGCGCATCGCGAGATCGAGGTCGGTGTCGTCCAGCACCAGGTTCATGGTGACGTCGGGATACATGTCGAGGAAGGCCTGCACCCTGGGCGCCAGCCACGAGGCGCCGAAGCCCACCGTGGTCGTGACCTTGAGCCTTCCTGCCGGCTTCTCGCGGCTCTCGGTCAGCAGCGCCTCGGTCATCGCCAATTTGGCGAACACCTCGCGCACGGTGCGGTTCAGGCTCTCGCCCTGCTCGGTCAGGATCAGGCCGCGCGCGTGGCGGTGGAACAGCGGCACCTGCAGCGCCTCCTCCAACGCCGAGATCTGCCGCGAGACCGCCGACTGGCTCAGGTTCAGCGTGTCGCCGGCATGGGTGAAGCTGCCCGCCTCGGCGACCGCGTGGAACACCCGCAGCTTGTCCCAGTCCATTGCATCGCTCCCACCGCCGCCGCTATGGCCCCGCTCAGTACGCCGCGACCGCCGGCTCCTGGCGCTCCGCGGGCGAGTCGTGGCCGGACAGCCACTTTTCGGCTTCCAGCGCCGCCATGCAACCCGTCCCCGCCGCCGTCACCGCCTGGCGCCACACTTTGTCCTGCACGTCGCCCGCCGCGAACACGCCGCGCGCCGAGGTCCGGGTGCTGCCCGGCTCGGTCAGCACGTAGCCCTCGGCGTCGAGCGCCAACTGGCCCAGGAACGGCGCGGTGTTGGGCGTGTGGCCGATCGCCACGAACACGCCGTCGAGCGCGACGTGGCTCTCGGCGCCGCTTGCGGTGTCGCGCAGCCGGACGCCCGAGACCGCGCGAGGCGCGTCGGTCGCGGTGATCTCGGTCACGGCGGCGTTCCAGATCACTTGGATCTTCGGGTGCTCGAACAGCCGGCGCTGCAGGATGCGCTCGGCGCGCAGGCTGTCGCGGCGGTGGATCAGGGTGACGCGCTCGGCGTGGTGGGTGAGGTACAGCGCCTCCTCGACGGCGGTGTTGCCGCCGCCGACCACGGCGACCCGCTTGCCCCGGAAGAAGAAGCCGTCGCAGGTGGCGCAGGCCGAGACGCCGAAGCCCTGCAGCGCCTTTTCGCTCGGCAGGCCCAGCCAACGCGCCTGCGCGCCGGTGGCGACGATCACCGAATCGGCCACGTAGCTGTCCCCGGAGTCCGTCTCGGCACGCAACGGATGGCGCGAGAAATCCACCCCGGTCACGATGTCGTGGACGATGCTCGTGCCGACATGCTCGGCCTGTGCCGCCATCTGGTCCATCAGCCACGGCCCCTGCACGGCGGCGGCGAAGCCCGGGTAGTTCTCGACGTCGGTGGTGATGGTGAGCTGGCCGCCCGGCTGCAGCCCGGCCAGCAGGGTCGGCTCCAGCCCGGCGCGGGCGGCGTAGATGGCGGCGGTGTAGCCGGCGGGGCCGGCGCCGATGACGAGCAGGCGGACGCGGCGGGTCTCGGGCATGACGGTGCGATCCATGGCGGAAGGGAGCCGACCATATCGGCAGCGCCAGCGGGCGAACAAGCGAGCCGGCCTTGCGGCAGGCGGCACGGAAGGATATTGCGCGGCGGGGGGAGCACTCGGACACATGAAAGCGCGGCCAGTCGCGAAGCCGGAACCGAACGAGCCCAGGCTGGACCAGGTCGGACCCGAAATCCCGCTCGACCCGCGCACGCTGGACGCCATCGACCGGCGCATCCTGGCCGAGATGCAGGCCGACGGGCGCATCACCAACGTCGAGCTGGCGCGCCGCGCCGGCATCTCGGCGCCGCCCTGCCTGCGCCGGGTGCGCCGGCTGGAGGAGGCCGGCATCATCCGTGGCTACCACGCCGACAGCGACCCGCAACTGCTCGGCTGGGAGATCACGTTCTTCGCCATCGTGGGCCTCGAGAGCCAGAAGGAGACCGTCCTGGCGGGGTTCGAGGCGATGGTCGGCGAGTGGCCCGAGGTGCGCGAGTGCCACATGATCCGGGGCGGCGGCGACTTCCTGCTGCGCCTGGTGGCGCGCGACACCGCGCACGAGAACCAGTTGACGCAGCGGCTGACCGGCGCCGCGCATGTGAGCCGGGTGCAGACCCTGCAGACCATCCGAACCAGCCGCAGCCTCGCCGGCGTGCCACTCTGAATCCACGCGCGGCGGCGGGCTGGTTGGCTGTCCTGACCGCGTCGCGCCTGCTGGTGGCGGCGATGACACCGCTGTCACCGGACGAATCGTATTACTGGGTGTGGTCGCGCGCCCTGGCGCCCGGCTACCTCGACCATCCGCCGATGGTGGCGCTGTGGATCTGGGTGGGCACCGCACTCGCCGGCGACGGGGCGCTGGGCGTGCGGCTGTTGGCGCCGCTGGCGGCGGCTGCGGGCTCGGTGCTGCTGGCCGGGGCGGGCGAGGATCTGTTCCCCGGCCGGGGCGTGGGCCTGGCGGCGGCGGCGCTGCTGACCGCCACGCTGCTGTTCGGCGTGGGGTCGG
>CAXTVL010000263.1:0-4610 GCA_964247515.1 uncultured Acetobacteraceae bacterium
GTACGTCGACGCGCCCGAGGCACGGGTGCCGGCCGGCGGCCTGCGTCCGGCGCCGGTGTGATCACCCCGGTTTGATCGTCGCGACCCAGGCGCACGCCGTGGCGCTGGCGGCGATCCACGCGGCGGCGTTCCCCGCGGCGGAACGGTGGGATGCCGCGGCCTTCGCGGCCCAGTTGGCCTGCCCCGGCTGCTTCGGCCTGATCGACCCGGCGGGCGGCTTGATCGTGGCGCGGGCGGTGGCGGACGAGGCCGAACTGCTCACCTTCGGCGTGGCGCCCGAGGCGCGCCGGCGTGGCGTCGGCCGCCGGTTGCTCGAAGCGGCGGTCGCGGCGGCCAGGGTGCTTGGGGCGGCCACGCTGTTCCTGGAGGTGGCGCGCGGCAACCGCGACGCGCGATCGTTGTACGACGGGGCCGGGTTCGTCTTGGTCGGTGTGCGGCGTGGCTATTACGCGTCCGGAGACGATGCGTTGGTGCTGAGGCTGACCATCGGTGACTAAGCCTAGCCCGGAGCGGCGACGCCCGAGGCCTGTACGCGACGAAGGGCAGGATCGCTCCTGCCCCTCGGGTCGTGGATGACCGCGCCGGAAGCCGGTCGGGCTTACGGGTGGCCGTGGCTGTGGATGCTGGTCGGCGCGGTCGGGTCGGCATCCTCGGCGACCGTGGACTGCTGGTCGAGGTAGGCATTCACGCCGGGCTGGGCCGCCTGGCCGCCGAACGTGTCGTCGGCCATGGCGGCACTGCCGCTCGCCAACGCCGCAACCGCGACCGCCGCCATCAGGAACTTGCGCATATCGAAGCCTCATTTCGTCTCACGGGGCGGATGATCCCGTCTCGATGACGGTGAGATAATCCCGTCCGGCGTCGGTCGGAACGCGTCCCGAGACTCTGACTGTTATACGTCGAGTGCATCAATCATGGGCGCACGGTGTCCGCTGCCGGTGACTTGCATGTATTTTTGCATAAATGTTTATGACCGCTGGCGGTTGTGGGGTGAATTCCGCCACCGTCGTCGAGCGGGCGATACGTCTTGCATGGCG
Source organism: uncultured Acetobacteraceae bacterium (assembly GCA_964247515.1). Lineage (GTDB taxonomy): Bacteria > Pseudomonadota > Alphaproteobacteria > Acetobacterales > Acetobacteraceae > CAVRQM01. The sequence goes on from CAXTVL010000263.1 coordinate 1,038, forward strand.
TATTCGGTTGTGGCCACGCCACGCTGGAACCGACTCAGCCCAGCCTGGCGGTCGGTGTCACGCCCACGGCACTCCGCGACCGTGGCTCTGGCGCGCCGCGGTCTCCCGGGGGAACGTCGCCACGGTGGACGTCGACCATTCTGCCGTTCAGGATTCATCGCCCGAATGGGATGACGCGGGGCTTGCGGCGGTCGGCGTAGGCGCGAAGTCGCTCGCCGAGTCGGTCTGTTGCCCCCGCAACATCTGCGCGGCGTCGGCTGAGTTTATGGCCGTATCCACGCGGAGGGTGGGGCGCATCGGCGACGTGTTGAAGGCGTCCTTGAACGCCTCGCTGGCCTGCGTCGGGGCGACAGGGCTGTTCTTGGGCGGCAATATGTATCCCGGTGAGATCGATTCTTGTGTGCGGAACGAAACAGTCCGTTGGTCTGGACCCATGGAGTCGGGATCGCGATGCAACGATACGGTGCCTCGAGGCAAGTAGGCTCGCACCAGTTTCGGCTGGCCGTTGTCACCCGCCGCGACACGCGCATACTCGGTTGCCGACATCTCTCCCGTTGTGGTCTTTGGGACAGTGGCAACGTAATTATAATGACGTGTATTCTGCACCATGTTTCTAAAACCTGGATCCGACCCTAGCTCTGCCATTCCAGGTTCGTTGCCATATGTGCGGAGGAAGCCGCTCGTGGCACCGTCAGTCTTTTGCGCGACGCTCATTCCATTGCCACGAATGCTTTGTTGCGCGTCAGCCGTCGTTCCATGATAATATCGATTTGTCGCGTAGGCATGCCGCGCCAACAAATCCATGTTGTGCGCCTCATTGGGCGGAGTGCCGGGCCGGGATGTCGCTGGTTCGTTACTGGTTGCGGCTGCCGTCGCCGAACCTTCCCCACTTTGGCGAGGTGACGGCGACGTCGGACGACCCACACCGGATGTGGGCTCCTGTCGCTGCAACTCGGTGTTGAATTGCGTGGCGGGCGTCGGGACCGTCGCGGGTTGCCGAGCGGGAGAAGCCGGACGCGCGGCTGACTCATGCGCCTCGGCTCCGGTTGGCCGGCTCAAGCGACTAGTGCAAATACCCATTGGCGCCTCCTCGTGGAAATCATGACCGTTCCCAGTCTAAATCTTCAACCTGACGCAAGTCTGACCTGTAGCTCGACCGTAGCCGGTTTCGAGCCACGGCTGTCCGGTTCCCGTGACTTGCCCCCCACCTCGTCATGCGCGGACTTGATCCGCGCATCCACGCGGCGCCACCACTCAGAATTGCCGACATCGCGCACAATGCTCGCAGCCATGGGCGCGGCGTGTGCCGCGTGGATGGCCGGGTCACGCCCGGCCATGACGTAATATACTGAATTTCTTAGATATTTTGAACCGGACACCAATGGTTTCGAGCCGGTTTCCGGGTGAGTGACGACGCGACTTGGCGCATCGGGCTGGCGCTTGCCCGTCGAGAGTTTCCCGGAGGTGGCGCGGGTCGGCGCGCCAGGCTCGAGGCCCATGGCAGATCCGGCCAAGGCGTGACAGCCCGCGCGGTCTCGGCATAGGGTCGGTCGCAAGCCTAATCCTTTGGGGGAAACCATGCGCCTGGCGTCCGCAACCCGCACCATGGCGCTTGCCGCCTGCCTCGCCTTCGCCAGCCAAGCCGGCATGGCCGCGACGCTCACCCTCTCCTGCGGCTCGGTCGGCCAGGAGGCCAAGGAATGCCAGGACGAGAGCAACGTCTGGGCGGCGCGCACCGGCAACACCGTCAAGGTGCTGGCGGCGCCGCAGTCGGACACCGAGCGGCTGGCGCTGTACCAGCAATACCTCGCCGCCGGCTCGGCCGACATCGACGTCTACGAGATCGACGTGATCTGGCCCGGCGTGCTGGCGAGCCACCTCGCCGACCTCACCGGCAAGGTCGACGCGGCGACGCTGGCGGCGCATTTCCCGTCGATCGTCGCCAACAACACGGTGCGCGGCAAGCTGCTGGCGCTGCCGTTCTTCACCGATGCCGGGCTGCTGTACTACCGCAGCGACCTGTTGCAGAAATACGGCATGAAGCCGCCGAAGACCTGGGCCGAGCTGCAGGACACCGCGCGCGCCATCCAGGACAAGGAACGCGCGGCCGGCCATCCCGACATGCAGGGCTTCGTCTGGCAGGGCAAGGCCTACGAGGGGCTGACGGTGAACGCGCTGGAATGGGTCGCCTCGTCGCAGGGCGGCACCATCGTCGACAATTCCGGCCACGTCACCATCGACAACCCGCACGCGGCCCAGGCGCTCGACCGCGCCGCGCACTGGGTCGGCACCATCTCGCCCAAGGGGGTGCTGAACTACACCGAGGAGGAGGCGCGCGGCGTGTTCCAGTCGGGCAAGGCGGTGTTCATGCGCAACTGGCCGTACGCATGGTCGCTGTCGCAGAGCGCCGGCAGTCCGGTGCGCGGCGAGGTCGGCGTCTCGGCGCTGCCGGCGGGCGAGGGCGGCACCAGCGCGGCCGTGCTGGGCGGCTGGCAGATGGCGGTATCGAAATACTCCAAGAACCAGGAGGCGGCGATCGACCTGGTGAAGTACCTGTGCAGCGCCGAGTTGCAGAAGCAGCGCGCCATCCACTACTCGCAGAACCCGACCATCGAGGCGCTGTACAAGGACAAGGACGTGCTGGCGGCGGTGCCGTTCTACGGCGAGCTGTTCGACGTGTTCACCCACACCATCGCCCGCCCGTCGCGCGTCGCGGGGCCGCGCTACGCGCAACTGTCCTCGGCGTTCGAGGCCACGACGCACGACGTGATCGCCTCCGGCGGCCCGGCGGCGCCCAAGCTCGCGACGCTGCAGGCCAAGCTCACCAGCCTGAGCCGCAACGGCCACTGGTGAGCCGCGCCGAACGCCGCGCGCGTGGCGCCTGGCAATTCCTGCTGCCGGCGCTGCTGCTGCTGTTGCTGGTCGCGGGCTTCCCGCTGGCCCGCACCATCGAGCTGAGCTTCACCGACGCGCGGCTGGGCGAGTCCGACTTCTCCTGGCTCGGTCTCGACAATTACCGCGTGGTGCTGGGCGATCCCGGCTGGTGGCGCGCGGTCGGCAACACGCTGTTCTTCAGCGCGGTGTCGGTGGCGATCGAGACCGTGCTCGGCATGATGTTCGCGCTGGTGATGGACGCGCACTTGCCCGGGCGCGGCCTAATCCGCGCCGCCGTGCTGGTGCCGTGGGCGATCCCGACCGTGGTCTCGGCGCAGATCTGGAACTGGATGTTCAACGACATCTACGGCGTGCTGGACAAGATCCTGATGGGCGCGGGCCTGATCCGCCACCCGATCGCCTGGACCGCCGACCCGCATTTCGCGATGGCGGCGATCATCCTGGTCGACGTCTGGAAGAGCACGCCGTTCATGGCGCTGCTGTCGTTGGCGGCACTGCAACTGGTGCCGGCCGAGATGCGCGAGGCGGCGGCGATCGACGGGCTGGGGCCGGTGGCCACCTTCTTCCGCGTCACCCTGCCGCTGATCCGCCCGGCGCTGCTGGTGGCCGTGATCTTCCGCCTGCTCGACGCGCTGCGCATCTTCGACGCGATCTACGTGCTGACCGGCAACAACGAGA
>CAXTVL010000264.1:0-4071 GCA_964247515.1 uncultured Acetobacteraceae bacterium
CTCCAGAATCTGCGCGTTGTCGTACAGCATCTTCTCGAAATGCGGCGCCAGCCACTCGGCATCGGTCGCGTAGCGCGCGTAGCCGCCGCCGAGGTGGTCGTAGATGCCGCCCTGCGACATGCGCCGCAGCAGCAGCCGCACCGCCTCGCCGCACCCGCAGTCGCCGGCGCGGCGATGCTCCTGCCACAGGAAGCGGAACATCGGCGGGTTGGGGAATTTCGGCGCGCCCGCCATGCCCCCGCGCACCGTGTCGGTGTTGGCCAAGAGCGTCGCCGCGACGCCCGCCAGGTCGCCCGGTGCCAGGCCGTCGCCGGGCGTGGGCGCCGCCATGCGCGCCAGCGCCTCGGCCACGGCGGCGGCGTTGCGCTCGACCGAGGGGTCGCGCTCGCGATACGCGGCGGCCACGCCCTGCAGCACCTGGCGGAACGACGGCCGGCCGAAGCGCGGCCGCGGCGGGAAGTAGGTGCCGCCCCAGAACGGCGCGCCGTCGGGCGTCAGGAACATGGTCATCGGCCAGCCGCCATGCTCGCCCATCGCCTGCAGCGCGTTCATGTACTGCTGGTCGATGTCGGGCCGCTCCTCGCGGTCGACCTTGATGTTGACGAACAGCGCGTTCATCAGCGCCGCGGTCTCGGCATCCTCGAACGATTCGTGCGCCATGACGTGACACCAATGGCAGGCGGCGTAGCCGATGGAGAGCAGGATCGGCATGTCCCGCGCCCGCGCCTCGGCCAGCGCCGCCTCGCCCCATGGCTGCCAATTCACCGGGTTGTCCGCGTGCTGCAGCAAGTACGGCGACTGCGCCTCGCGCAGCCGGTTGGTTCCGGACATTCTCACCGTTCCCCGTACGCCGCCGCCATCACGTCGATGGCGGCCAGCTTGGCGCGCAGCGCCGACCAGTCGTCATAGGCGGCGATCGGCTCCCACAGCGCCTCCACATCCTCGATCAGCATCGTGCAGGGGCGGCCCGCCGCGAAATAGGGGTGGTCGCGCGGCGCCCCGACATAGGAGGCAAAGACCTCGCGCAGCGGCTGCGGGACATGCCCGGGTGGGTTGCCGTAGAGGTCGTGGAACACCTGCTCGAACGGCGCGGCCGACTCCTCTAGGTATCTCCACAGCGCCTGGCTCAGCGCCGCGTCCGCCGCCGCGCCGCGCGAGCGGAGTCCGAGCCTGCGCAGCGTCGCGGCCACGAGCGCCGCCTCGTAGGCGGGCACGAATTCCTCCAGCGCCGCCTCCAGCGCGTCGCGCGAGGCCAGCGGCAGCAGGCACTCGGCCAGCCGCACCAGGTTCCACAGCAGCGTCTCCGGCTGCCGCCCATAGGCGTACAGCCCGCCATGGTCGAAATAGGCGGCGGTGAAGCCGGGGTCGCAGGTCGGCAGGAAGCGCCAGGGCCCGTAGTCGAAGCTCTCGCCGGTGACGTTGATGTTGTCGGTGTTGAGCACGCCGTGCACGAACCCCGCCGCCATCCACTGCGCCCCCAGCGCCGCGACCCGGCCGCAGACCTCGCGCAGGAACCCCGCCGCGCGCGCCGCCGGGTCGTCGTCCCACACGGCCGGCATGTAGGTGCGGATTGTGTAGTCAAGTAGCCGGCGCAGCGAGGCCTCGTCGCACAGCGCGGCGCAGCGCTGGAACGTGCCGATGCGGATGTGCGAGTGGCTGAGCCGCACCAGCACCGCGCCCCGGGCGGGCGAGGGCTCGTCGCCGCGCTGCAATTCCTCGCCGGTCTCGATCAGGCTGAACGATTTCGAGGTGTCGACGCCGAGCGCCTCCAGCATCGCCGTCGCCAGCAGCTCGCGCACCCCGCCCTTGAGCGTCAGCCGTCCGTCGCCGGCGCGCGACCAGGGCGTGCGCCCGCTGCCCTTGGTCGCGAGGTCGAGCAGGCGCCCGTCGCGCAGGTCGCGCAGTTGCGCGAACAGGAAGCCGCGGCCGTCGCCCAGCTCGGCGTTGTAGTGGCGGAACTGGTGGCCGTGGTAGCGCAGCGCCAACGGCCGCTCGAAGCTGCCGGGCAGCGGCGCGAAGCGGCCGAAATGCAGCACCCACTCGGCGTCGGTCAGCGCGTCGAGCCCGACCCGCGCCGCCCAGCGCTGGTTGCGGTAGCGCAGGACGTGGCGGGGGAACGTCGCCGGCTCGACCACATCGTAGAATTCGCCGCCCAGTTCGGCGTGCGCGCGCGACGCGCGGTAGGCGGCGGCGGAGCGCATGTCAGCCCGCCGCCGCGTAGCGCGCACCGAGCGTGCGCGCGTGCGTCGCCTCGTCCACCATCCGCCCGCCGGCGAGCCAGACCTCGCGCACCGCGCCGTCCGCGCCACGCTCCCGACGCGCCGGCTCGCCATGGCTGCGGAAGCCGCCGGCGAGCGCGATCCGGCCTCGGTCCGGCCCGGTGATCTCCAGTTCGGCCGCCTTCTCCAGCGGCTTGAGCAGGTTGGGCATCGCCACCAGCACCCTGTCCCCGACCGGCACCAGGTCGACCGGTCCCCACGGGTTCCACCAGCGCCCGGTCCAGTCGGCGAGGTCGGCCCGCGGCGCGCCGGCGGCGGCGAACGCCTGCATGACGTGCAGCGCGCCGTCGAGCCACGGCCAGCACATCCCGTCGGCGGCGTTGGTCAGCACCGAGACGCTGATTTGGTGCTCCGGCACCACGACGGTGCGGGTCAGCGTGCCCGGGAAGCCGCCGGAATGGCCGAACCACTCGCCCAGCTCCGAACCGCCGGAGATGGTGCCGAGGCCGTAGCCGGTCGGGTTCGCGGTGTGCGGGTCGTGGAAGCGCGGCCGCGCCAATTCGCGCCGGCTCGCGGCCGACAGCACGCTCGTGGTCGCCTCGGGGGCCAGGCTGCCGAAGAAGCGCGCCAGGTCGGCGGCGGTGCTGACGAACCCGGTCGCCGCCGCCATCGCCCGCGTGTCGGTCTCGCTCGGGAACACCACGCGGTGCCCCAACGGCTGCTTCAGGCTGTGGCCGCGCGCCATCGCCGGAACCGCGCCGTATTCCGGCAGCGTCTCGGCGAGGCCGGCGGCCCCCACGATCTCGCGCCGCACCCATTGGGCGTACGGCTCGCCGGTGATCGCCTCGATCGCGAGGCCGGCCAGGCCGAAGCCGTGGTTGGAGTATTTGAACCGCGTGTTGGGGGTGATCGCCAGCGGCAGCGCCAGGTCGGCGCGCAGCCGCGCGTGGTCGGGGAACGGCGCGTCGTCGGACCAGAAGCCGCTGTCCTCGCTGTCGCGGAACAGGCCGGCGCTGTGCGACAGCAGTTGCGCCAGCGTCGCCTGCGCCACGTCCGGGTGCAGCCCGTCGACATACTGCCCGACAGCGTCGTCGAGCCGCAGCCGGTCCTGCTCGCGCAGCTTCATGATGCCGGCGGCGGTGAACGTCTTGGAGTGCGAGGCGACCCGGAAGCGGTGGCGCGGCGTCAGCGGCTCGCGCCGCGCCAGGTCGGCATGACCCCAGGCCCGCTCCAGCACCAGCTCGCCCCGGTGCGCCACGGCCAGCACGCAGCCCGGCTGCTCGGATTGCCGCATCTGGTAGCCGAGCCATTCCGGCAGGTAGGCCAAGGCGGCCGGGAGCCAGTCGAGCATACGTCACCCCGTCGGTTGCGCTAGCCCGCCAACGCCGCGCGCACCGCTCTGGCACCCTGGTCCAGCGCCGCGCGGGCACTCGGCTGCATGGCGTAGAAGCTGAGGAAGCCGTGGATGGTTCCGGGCAGGCAGTGATAGCGGGCCGCGACCCCCGCCGCGCGCAGCCGCTCCGCGTAGACCGCGCCCTCGTCGCGCAGCGGGTCGAACTCGGCGGTGAAGATCGCCGCCGGCGGCAGGCCCGCGAGCGGGGCGTCGGCCACCGCGAAATACGGGTGCGCGTGGCTCGCCTCGTCCATGTACTTCTCCAAGTACCACCGCATCGCCTCGGTGGTCAGGAAGTAGCCCTCGGCGTTGAGGCTGCGCGAGGGCACGTCGGTGATGCCGCAGGTCGGCGGGTAGTAGAGCAGTTGGAACGCGACCTGCGGGCCGCCGCGGGCGGCCCCCCCAACCCCCCCCCGGGCCGCGCCCCGCGACGCCGCCAAGATCGAGGCCGGCAGCTAC
>CAXTVL010000264.1:4081-4577 GCA_964247515.1 uncultured Acetobacteraceae bacterium
GGGGTCGCCCCCCCGGGCCCCCCCCCCCGCGGCGCCGCCGCGGTCGCGCGCCAGCAGCGCCGCCGCCGCCGCGAGATTGCCGCCGGCACTGTCGCCCGCGACCGCGATCCGCCGCGAGCCGAGCCGCGGGGCGTTGTCCGCCACCCAGCGCAACGCCGCGTAGACGTCCTCGGTGGCCGCCGGGAACGGGTGCTCGGGCGCCAGCCGGTAGTCGGGCGCCACCACGACGCAGCCGGACTTGCGCGCCAGCCGGCAGCAGATCGCGTCGTGCGAGTCTAGCCCGCAATGCACGAAGCCGCCGCCGTGGACGAACAGCACGACGCCACCGACCGGCCCGCGCGGGCGGTACAGCCGCATCGGCAGGGACGATCCCGGGCCGGCGATGGCGAATTCCTCGACCGCCGCGAGGCTGCGGCGGGTGAGCCAGGTCGGCAGCATCGGCTGGTTGGTGGCGCCGCGCAGCGCCGCCAAATCGTGCGGCCTCTTGCCGCCGCGC
>CAXTVL010000265.1:0-4575 GCA_964247515.1 uncultured Acetobacteraceae bacterium
GCCGCGGCGGCCCGCCCCGTGCCGCATCGCGACAACCCGTTCGCCGCACTGGCCACGCTCCGTCTTTGAGGGCGCCTTCGAGCGAGGCCGAGGACCAAGCCTGGCAGCGGCTGGACAAGTGGCTCTGGCACGCGCGCTTCCTGCGTCACCGCGCCGACTGCACCCGTCTGGTGCAGCAAGGCTCGGTGCGCATCAACCGCCAGCCGACCGAGAAGCCGCACGCCAGGCTGCGCCCCGGCGACGTGCTGACCCTGCCGTTGCGCGACGCGGTGCGGGTGGTCGAGGTGCTGCGCCTGGCGCGGCGGCGTGGCCCGGCGAACGAGGCGGCGACACTGTTCCGCGAGATCGCCGACCCGCTTGCGTGACCTGCGCCCTTGCGGACCCGGGCGTTCGTCGGCATATCCCGGGGCCATCCGCCAGAGACCTTCAGGAGTGCCTGATGACCTACGTGGTCACGGAAAACTGCATCCGCTGCAAGTACATGGACTGCGTCGAGGTGTGTCCGGTCGACTGCTTCTATGTCGGCGAGAACATGCTGGTGATCCATCCCGACGAGTGCATCGACTGCGGCGTGTGCGAGCCGGAATGCCCGGCCGAGGCGATCGTGCCGGACAGCGACGACCGCGCGGCACCCTGGGCCGAGCGCAACCGCAGCTTCGCCCTGTCCTGGCCCAACATCACCCGCAAGGGCGAGGCCCCGGCCGATGCCGATTCGTGGAAGGGTGTGGCCGACAAGGAGAAGCTGTTCTCCTCGGAGCCCGGCACGCCCTAGCGCCGCCGCGCGGCTGCCATGCGCGTCGCTTGACCGGCCGAGGTCGCGTCGGACGTCGTTGTCGGTGACGGTGGCACAATTTCGTGTTAAGGTATTGCGCGAAGTGGGGCCTCGTTCATCGCCGCGAATGGGTGCTCCATTTTTTCTGCAATGCCGCTGGTTCGGCCTCGCTGCGGATGTCGGGTGCAACCCCGCGACGCGGCCCGCGCGGACGACGGCGATGGGGTCGCGACAATGGACACGATGAACGCAATGCATTCCACCGAAAAGGTGCCGGACGACTCGGCCCTGCCGACGGACGAGTCGCCCGCGCTGGAGGCCGAGGCCTTGCTCGCCGATGATGGCGCCGTGGTGGCCTTGGACGAGGACGAGCCGGATGCCGAGGAGTTGGAGGTGGCCGCTCCGGTCGCCGCGGCGCCCAGGCTGGCGGAGTCGCGGCCCGTGATGTCGCAGGGCATGAACGGCCGCCCGCCGCAAATCTCGCGCGCCAGCAACAAGGACGAGACGTTCTCCGAAGGCGACCATGTGGTCTACCCGACGCATGGCGTGGGCCGGGTCGAGAAGATCGCGGTCGAGGACATCGCCGGCCATCGGCTCGAGCTGATCCACATCACGTTCGAGGAGAACCGGATGACGTTGCGCGTGCCGGTCGCCAAGGCGCGCTCGGCCGGGCTGCGCCGGCTCGCCACGCGCAAGCTGTTCGACGAGGCGCTGGCGCTGCTCAAGGGCCGGGCGCGCATCAAGCGCACCATGTGGTCGCGCCGGGCGCAGGAATACGAGGCCAAGATCAACTCGGGAGACCCGTTGGCGATCGCCGAGGTGGTGCGCGACCTGCACCGCAACGCCGGCCAGCCGGACCAGAGCTTCTCCGAGCGGCAGATCTACGAGGCGGCGATGGACCGGCTGGCGGCCGAGCTGGCGGCGATCGACCAGACCGACAAGAACGCGGCGGTGGCCAAGCTCGCCACCTACCTGAAGTCGATCACCAAGAGCCAGGAGCCGCCGTTGATCCAGGACTGAGGGGGCGGGATCAGGCGGCGCGCATCGCGCGGTACTCGCGCCGCACGATCTCCATCAGTTCGGCCACCGACGTGGAGGCGGCCGGGCTCTCGTACGTGACCCGGCCGCGCTGCATCAACATGATTCGGTCGGCGATCTCCAGCGTCTGCGCGTAGTTGTGCATGATCATCACGATCGACATGTCGCCGCGTGCCTTGAGCCGCAGGATCAGGTCGACGATCAGCCCCGCCTCGCGCGCCCCCATCGCCGCCAGCGGCTCGTCCAGCAGCAGGACCCGTGCGTTGGAGTTCACCGCGCGCGCCACCGCGATGGCCTGTCGCTGGCCGCCTGACAGCCGCTCCACTGGCAGGTCGACCGAGGGGATGTTGACGCCGATCTGCTCCAGCAACTCGCGCGCGCGGCGGCGCATGGCGCCGTTGTTCAGCAGCTTGATCGGGCCGGGATAGACGATCTCCCGGTTCAGGAACAGGTTGTGGGCGATGCTGAGCGAGTTGGCCAAGGCGAGGTCCTGGTAGACGCACTCGATGCCGAGCGAGCGCGCGTGGTCGACGTTGCGCAGCGCGACCTCCTTGCCTTCCACGAACAACGTGCCGGCGGTCTGTGGCTGGAAGCCGGTCAGGATCTTCATCAGCGTCGACTTGCCGGCGCCGTTGTCGCCCAGGATGCCGAGGATCTCGCCCTGTTGCAGCGTGAACGACACGCCGTCCAGCGCCGTGACCGCGCCGAACCGCTTGACCAGGCCGTCTCCGCGCAGGACCTCGCTCATGTCATGGCCCCGGTACGCCGCAGCCGGGTGACGTGGATGTTGAACAGCATCGCCACCAGGATCGCGGCACCCAGGATGGTCGGGAACACGAAGGCGTTGGTGCCGATCAGCGTCAGCCCATCCTGCAGCAGCCCCAGCACGACCGCGCCGACCAGGCCGCCGACGATGGTGCCCGAGCCGCCGGCCAGCGGCGTGCCGCCGATCACGCCCGAGGCGATGGCGAGGAACATCAGCGTGGGACCGCCGGCCTGCGGGTCGACCGAGGAGATGCGGTAGCCTTCCAGGATGCCGGTGAAGCCCGCGAGCAGGCCCACGATGACGAAGTTGCCGATCTTGAGCCGGCTCACGTTGATGCCGGCCTCGGCCGCCCCCAGCGGGTTGGCGCCGGCGGCGATGGTGTGCAGGCCCCAGCGGGTGTGGCGCAGCACGACGTGCATCACCGCCACCACCAGCAGCGCCCACAGGATCTCGCTGTAGCCCCAATTGCCGAACGACGCCGCGAACCCCTCGCCGCCCGGCGGCGACACCGGGGTGCCGCGCGACAGCGTGAGCGTCAGGCCGTTGAGCAGGAACATGGTGCCGAGCGTGGTCACGAAGGACGGCACCCGCAGCAGCACCGTGACCATGCCGTTGACCAGGCCCACCAGGCTCGACGCCAGCAGCGCCACCAGCATCGCCGGGAACACCGGCACGCCGGCCACGGCCGCGAAGTGCATGACGAACGGGGCGAACGCGAAGGTCATGCCGGCGGAGAGGTCGATCTCGCCGCCGATCATCAGCATGATCTCGCCGCAGGCGATGATCGTCCAGGGGGCGATGAACTGCGACAGGTTCTCGAGGCTGGCGCTGGTGGTCAGGAAGTCGGCGTTGCGGTACTCGAAATAGGCGGCGAGGATCAGCGCCACCACCAGGATGCTGGCCTCGCGGAAGCGGAAGAACACGTCGAGCGCGGTGGGCCGCTGCACCCGCGCGGCGGCAGCGGCCTCGCCCATCAGATGGCGCCGCTGCGCGGCACGATCTGCGCCGTCTCGGACTTTCCCTCGTAGCGGGTCTCGGTCGCGAGATAGGGACCCACGCTCTCCTTGGTCACGAACTTGAGCCCGGTGTTGGTCTCGGCCGGGCCGACCAGGCCGCCCGAGGCCAGGAAGGTGAACATCTGCATCGCCGTGTACATGCCCTGCAGGTACGGCTGCTGGTCGATGGTGAAGTCGAGATGGCCTTCCTTGATGAGCTGCAAGGTGCGCGGCAGCAGGTCGAAGCCGCCGCCATGCACGCCCTTCGCCGCCAGGCCGTACTGCTTCATGGTCTCGGCGACGCCCTGCGTGCTGCCGCCGTCGACCGCGAACATGCCCTTCAGGCCCTGGTGGCCGAGGTAGAACGCCTTGACCTTGGACAGCTCCTCGTTGACCGTGGCGCCGGTGGCGATCACCTGGATGTCGATCGGCTTGCCCGACTTCTTGATCACGTCCGAGGCGCCGTCGAGCCGCGGCTGGATGTTGAGCTGGCCCGGGGTCGCGATGAACATGGCGACGGTGCCGCTGTCGACCAGCTTGACGATGCGCTCGCCCATGGCCACGCCGGACTTGTACAAATCCTGGCCGATATAGGCGAGGCGCTTGTTCGGGCCGCCGGCCGGCGCGTCGGCGTTGTACGAGAACACCGGGATGCCGGCGGCGAGCGCCTTGGCGACCGGCTGGTCGAAGGCGTGCGGGTCGACGATGCAGGTGGCGATGGCGCTGGCCTTGGCGGCGATCGCGGCGTTGATGGCGTTGACCATCTCGCCCACGTCGGCGTTGGCCGAGCCGGTCCACTGGTAGTCGCAGCCGAGCACGCCGCAGGCGTCCTGGATGCCGTACTGCGTCGGCACGAAGAACGGGTTGGTGGTGACGTGGTTGACGAACACGAACTTCCAGCGCGGATGCGCCGGGAACGGCGCCGCGTCTGCCGCGCGTGCGGCGCCCGGCCGCAGCGCGGCGGTCGCGGCCAGCATCGGCGCCAGGGCAACGGCGCCCAGCAC
>CAXTVL010000266.1:0-4564 GCA_964247515.1 uncultured Acetobacteraceae bacterium
GATCGCCAAGGGCGGGTTTTGAAGCGATCAACGCCGGCGCGCTTGGCGAGGCTGTCTGCGGATGCTTGCGCAGTCGCGCGTAGCTTTGCAGCATCAACGGTGTTGAAAATATAATTCTCCATCAGGATTTCGCCGTCGATGATCACTGTTTTCACCTCGTGACCCAGAGCGGAATACACCAGTGCGGAAACCGGATTGTGGATCGGGCCGACAAACGGGTCGGTGCAATCGACGACGGCGATATCGGCTTTTTTTCCAACTTCGATTGATCCAATCTGAGCCTCAAGACCAATGGCGCTCGCGCCATCGATCGTAGCCATCTCAAGGCATTTTTCGGCCGTCATGATCGTTGCATCGCGATGAAACCCCTTCTGGGTCAGCGCTGCGAACTTCATGGCTTGGAAAATGCTGTGATTGTTACTGCTGGCGGGACCATCGGCACCCAGGCTAACGGTGAGGCCAGCCAGTAACATTTCAGGGATAGGCGGAAGACCTGACCCTAGAGAGTGTTATGCATTTCTCATCAGGGCTGCGAGATGCTTGAGCATGTATCCGACGAAGGCGACGACGTGGAAGCCTGCGAGTGTTGTGGCGTAACGTTCGTAATCCTTGACCAGTCGCCGGCACCGTGTGGCCCAGGTAAAGGATCGCTCCACCACCCAGCGCCGCGGCAGCAGCACGAACCCGCGTTGGCTTCGGGCAGCTTGACTACGTGCAGCGCGATGCCCTCGGCTGCGGCAGCGTGGGCGGCGGTCTCTCCAGTGTAGCCTTGGTCGATGTAGGCCAGCCGCACGCTGTCGCCGGTCGCGTCCTGGATGTCGGCCGCCAGGCGCTTGACGGCCGTCCGGTCGCCGACGTCGGCCGGGGTGACGTGCAGGGCGAGCAGGTGGCCGAGCGGGCCCACGGCCCTATGCACTTTGGAGCCGCGTTTGCGCTTGGCGCCGTCGCAGCCGGCGCGGGTGCCGCTCTCCGGCGTCGAGCGCAGGGTGCGGCTGTCGATGATTGCCGCCGTCGGCTCCTCCGCCCGGCCGGCAGCCAAGCGAAGCAAAGCGCGCAAGTCCTGCGCCAGCGTCTCGAAACACCCGGCCGCCAGCCAGCGTTGCGACTGCTGATACACCGCCGACCAGGGCGGGAAATCGTTTGGCGGAGCTGGCAAAGGTTCCGTCGGCGTCAGCCGATGGAATGCCAGCGGAGGGATGGCGCGCCAGGCGATGCCGTAGCGGATCACGTAGCCGAGGCCGTTGAACAACTCCCGCAGGGAGTGATCGCGCTGTGGCGCCGCTTCGGTCATCAAGGTCAGGTAAGGGACAACCAGCGACCACTCCTCGTCGCTGACGTCAGACGGATAGGGCTTGCGATGTAGAGCAGGACACATCCCACCCCATTAAGCCCAGGCCTTGCAAAAGTACATAACACCCTCTGGCCTGAGGCCATGAGCTGCATCTTCTCCGGCGCGGTAGATAGCAGCATGGGCGAGAGGAGGCAGGAGACGCGCAACCGATGCGAGCGCCCCACCTCGCGGCGCGGCAGAGTAATACTTCAATCTGCGGGTTCTGGGTCGTGTCTACGGTTGGTGGGATGGGTAATGCCAGTGATAGGGCTCTGTTGCAAAGCTCGCCGCCTTCCGTCGGGATGAGTCTTCTGCAAAGGCGCGGAGCTTGCCATGTCTGATTTCGAGGGACACCACTTCGAGGGCGAGATCGTGCTGTGGGCGGTCCGGTGGTATTGCCGCTCTGGGGCCTTGAGCCAACATAATCGTCACCGGGGGCCATTTCGGGTGAGGCGAGGGCTGTGATGCGGCTGCATGTGCCGGGGTCGAGGCGGCCGTAAGGGTCCATGTGCGTCCGGAACGGCGGCGCTGGCGTTCCGCGGACGATCGTCAGCACAGCACCCAAGGCACCCCAGGGAAAAACAACGGGGTGCTCGTCGCACAAAGACATTGCCAGACATATCGCAAACGCAATAGAGAGGTGCGGCAGCTCCTGTCCTGCTCTGCCAAGCCCGCGTGTCCAAGGCCGAAGACCAGGACACCGCCCCCTCAGATCGAGGCCCTCGAAGCCGCCGGCTGCCAGCGCCTCTATGAGGAGCGCGTTTCCGGCGGCCGTTGGGACCGCCCCGAACTTGACCGCCTGTTCGACCGGCTCGCGCCCGGGAACGCGCTCACCGTCTGGAAACTCGACCGCCTGTCACGCTCGCGCAAGGCCGTCGCGGTTGAGGGCGGGATAGGCCGCCCAGAACGGCAGCGGCACAGCCTGCAACGCGCCCGCGCGCGACAGCAGCGAACAACGCCTGGGCGGCGCTGCCGCCGCACTGCGACCAAGCTCGGACGGCCCAGGCTGCGGCCCGTGGGGTCGACAGCGGCATTTCGCCGCACCAGCGCTTAGATCAGGCAGCGCGTCACCGAGCAGGTGGTGTGGCAAGGTCGCGGTCCCAGACCGGCGGATTTCCGAACCGGGCCGCGAGGAACTTGGTGAGCAGAGCGACGCGATGCGGCACGAAGCCTCGTGCCGGGAAGATGGCCGCGACCACCGAGTCTTGCACGACGTAGCCCGGCAGGATCTCCTTCAGGGTGCCGCTGCGCAGTCGCTCGCCCACGACGAAGGTGCCGGCGAGCACGATGCCCATCCCCTGCTCGGCCGCCTGCACGATCGTCGCCACATTGTCCGAGGCGAGCGGCCCGCCGACCCGCACGGTCTGGGCGCCGCTCGGCTCGCTGTAGCTCCAAGTCTCGAGCCGCTGGGTCGCCATGTTGATGAGGCAGGCGTGCGCCTGCAATTCGCTCGGATGAACCGGCTCCCCATGCCGCGCGATGTAGTCCGGTGCCGCGCAGAACGCCCGGCGGTTGGGCGCCAGCGTCTGGCCGGTGCGCCCGACATCGTCGGCGCGGACCAGGCGTATGGACAGGTCGAACCCTTCCTCGACGAGGTTCATGGTCCGCGCCGACGCGACCAGCTCCAGCTCGATCCGCGGATAGAGGCGCAGGAAGCTCGGCAGCAAGGGCGCGATCTGGCGCTCGGTGAACACGGTCGGCGCCGCGATGCGCAGGCGCCCTCCGGGTTCGCGCTCCTTGTCGCGCAGCTCCCACTCGGCGCGCTCGGCCTCGTCGAGCAGCCGGAGGCAGCGCTGGTAGAAGCGTTGCCCGAGGTCGGTGACGCTCATGCGCCGGGTGGTGCGGTGCAGGAGCGTCGCTCGCGCCCCGGTCTCGAGTTCGGCGATCTTCTTGCTCACCATCGATGGCGTGACACCGAGGCGGCGCGCGGCACGGGTGATGCTGCTGGTCTCTACCACGGAGACGTAGATTTCGATGGCGCGCAGGTCGCGCAGCACGCCGAGATGGCGGTCGTCCAACGGAGTGGTTCCATCCTGTCCAAAATGGAAAATATATAATTCTGATTGGCCCGATTGTCGACACTCCGCCTGGACCCTAGTTTTTTGCTGGGACGGGAACGGGTAAGTGACGGTGAAGCTGGTCAGCTTTCGACATGGCGACCGGGTTGGCTTCGGGGCGCAGACACCCAGCGGCATTGCCGAGCTTGGCTCATCCGATTGCCCGGACCTGCGCACCGCGCTGGGTCGAGATCTCGATCTGGTGCGACGCGCCGCCGAGGTGTCGACGTTCATACCCGAGAGAGACGTAACCTGGCTGCCTCCGATCACAACTGGCGGCAGGATATTGTGCGTGGGCTACAACTACCGGGCGCACCTCATCGAGACCAACATCGACATCCCGAAATACCCGTCGATGTTCGTCCGCTTCCCGAGCGCGCAGGTCGGTCACGGAAACCCGATCGTCCGCCCGCTGCTGTCCGAGCAGTTCGATTTCGAGGGCGAGCTGGCGGTGGTCATCGGCCGCGGCGGCCGGCATATCGACCCTGCGAACGCCCTCGGCCACGTCGCAGGCTACGCCTGTTTCGCCGAGAATTCGGTCCGGGACTACCAGCGCCACGCGACCCAGGTCACTCCCGGCAAGAACTTCGACCAGAGCGGCGCCTTCGGTCCGTGCCTCACCACCGCCGACGAGGTGCCCGACGTGGCGGCGCTCACGCTGGTGACGCGGCTGAACGGGCGGGAAGTGCAGCGTTCCAGCCTCGACGACCTGATCTTCTCCGTGCCGCAGCTCGTCGCCTACGCGAGCGCCTTCACCCACCTGCAACCGGGCGACGTGATCGCCACCGGCACGCCGGGCGGCGTCGGCATGGCCCGCACGCCGCCGCTGTGGATGAAGGCCGGCGACGTGCTCGAGGTCGAGATCGCCGGCGTCGGCCTGCTGCGCAACCCGGTGATCGACGAGCTGCCGGAGCAACCGACGCGATGAGCGACGACACGCTGTACATCTCGGAAACCGAGGTCGCGTCGCTGGTCGACCTCACGGACGTGATCGACGCGCTGCAACTGACCTGCGCCCGGCAAGGCAGGGGGCAGACCGTGGAGATCCCCAAGGCGCTCGGGGTGTTCGACGAAGGATCGTCGCTGCACGCGCTCGGCTCCGCCTTTCCGGAGGCCGGGATAGGCGGCTTCAAGACCTGGATCAACACCCGGCGCGGTGCCCAGGCGGTGATGACGG
>CAXTVL010000267.1:0-4557 GCA_964247515.1 uncultured Acetobacteraceae bacterium
GTCCTGGACTGCGCCGACGCGCCCGGCGCCGCGGTGGCGGCGTTGCGGCTTGGCCAACGCCTCCTCGTGCTCGACGCCGACTGCCCGGCCTTCCCCCGGGTGGCGGCGATGGCGCGGGCGCTGGGTGCCGAGGCGTGGCCGTCGCGTCCGCCCTGCCTCGACCTCGGCGACCCCGGCGCCGAGCGCTGGCTCGCGGCGTGGCTCGGTGGTGACACCGTGCCGGGACTGCGCTAGGAGCGGGGCAGCAAATCATGGGGCGAGCCATGCGTGTCACGGAACAAGTCAGGAAGATCCTCGGCTACTACGAGGCCGACAACCCCGGGACCAAGACCAATCTCGCCCGGATGCTGATGAACGGCAAGCTGGGTGGGACCGGCAAGCTGGTGATACTGCCGGTCGACCAAGGCTTCGAGCACGGCCCGGCACGCAGCTTCGCCCCCAACCCGGCGGCTTACGACCCGCGCTACCACTTCCAACTCGCACTCGACGCCGGGCTCAACGCCTACGCGGCCCCGCTCGGGATGCTGGAGGCGGGCGCCGACACCTTCGCCGGCGCGCTGCCGCTGATCCTCAAGATGAACAGCAGCAACAGCCTGTCCACCATCAAGGACCAGGCGGTGACGTCGAGCGTGCGCGACGCGTTGCGGCTCGGCTGTTCCGGCGTCGGCTTCACCATCTATCCCGGCAGCGAATACTGCTTCAAGCAGATGGACGAGTTGCAGGCGATCGCCCAGGAAGCCCGCGCCGCCGGCCTCGCGGTGGTGGTCTGGAGCTACCCGCGCGGCCCGATGCTGGACAAGGCGGGCGAGACCGCGGTCGACGTCTGCGCCTATGCCGCGCACATGGCGGCGCTGATGGGTGCCCACATCATCAAGGTCAAGCCGCCGATGCAGCACATCGGCCTGGACGCCGCCAAGAAGACCTACGAGACGCAGAACATCGACATCTCGACGCTGGCCAAGCGGGTGGCGCATGTCGTGCAGTGCTGCTTCGACGGGCGGCGCATCGTGATCTTCTCGGGCGGCGACAATGTCGCCGACACCGAGGAGTTCCTGGGCAACATCCGCGGCCTGCACGAGGGCGGCGCCTACGGCAGCATCATCGGCCGCAACACCTTCCAGCGGCCGCGCGAGCAGGCGCTGGCGATGCTGGGCAGCGTCATCTCGATCTTCGAGGGCAAGGCTTAGCCGGCTTGCTGCGGGCCGGCTGCCGGCTCTACCTCGTAACGCCACCCGCCATCGACCTGTCGCGCTTCGCCGACGACCTGGCCGCGGCACTGGACGCAGGCGATGTGGCGGCGGTGCAGCTCCGCCTCAAGGACACCGACGACCGCGCCGTGGTGCGGGCGATCGACGTGCTGCGGCCGATCGCGCAGTCGCGCGAGGTGGCGTTCCTGGTCAACGACCGGCCGGACCTCGCGGCGGCGCATGGTTGCGACGGCGCCCATGTCGGGCAGGATGACATGGCGGCGGCCGAGGCGCGTGCCGTCCTGGGCGAGTTGACGCTGGGCGTCACCTGCCACGCCAGCCGCGACCTGGCGTTCGCGGCCGGCGAGGCCGGGGCCGACTACGTGGCGTTCGGCGCGTTCTTCCCGACGGCGACCAAGCAGGCGCCGGCGCGCTGCGAGCCGGAGACGCTGCGCTGGTGGTCCGAGCTGATGGAGCTGCCCTGCGTGGCGATCGGCGGCATCGACGCCGCGAACTGCGCGCTGTTGGTGCAGGCCGGCGCCGACTTCCTGGCCGTGGTGGGCGCCGTGTGGTCCGACCCGGACGGGCCGGCCGCGGGCGTGCGCCGGATGAACGCGGCGATCGAGGCCGCGTCAGTCGTCGGGTAGCCAGAGCACCTGCTCGATCCGCGTGGCGCCGCCCGCCAGCATCGCCAGCCGGTCGAAGCCCATCGCCACGCCACCCGAGGGCGGCATCCCGAACGCCAGCGCCGCCAGCAGATCCTCGTCCATCGGCCAACCCTCGCTGCCATACAGCGCGCGACGTCGGGCGCGGTCGGCCTCGAAGCGGGCGCGCTGCTCGGCGGCATCGGTCAGCTCGATGAAGGCGTTGGCCAGTTCCAGCCCGCAGACGAACAGCTCGAACCGTTCGGCCACGCGCGGGTCGGCGGGCGAGCGGCGGGCCAGCGCCGCCTGCGCCGCTGGCCAGTGGGTGAGGAAGCTCGGCCGGTCACGACCGAGACGCGGGTCGATGCGGGCCAGCATCAGGCGGAAGAACAAATCTTCCCAGGTCTCGCCGTCGCGGAGCGCCTCGCTTGCGTCGCGCGCCAGTGCCGTGGCGTCGCCGGCGGTGGCGAGCACGTCGCAGCCCGCGTCGCGACGGAACGCCTCGGCCACGGTGAGCCGCTCGAAGGCGTCCAGCCGGTTCGGCCGGCCAGGCCCCAGCGCCACGCTCGGCGGCAGCACGGCGCGCAGCAGCGCCACGGTCTCGGCGATCAGGTCGTCGAACGTGGCTCCCGGCCGATACCACTCGAGCATGGTGAACTCGGCCGCGTGCCGGTCGCCGCCCTCGCCGTTGCGCCAGACCCGCGCCAGTTGGAAGATCGGCCCGCTGCCGCCGGCCAGCAGCCGCTTCATGGCGAATTCGGGGCTGGTGTGCAGCCACAACCGCCGCCGCTCGCCGGTGGGCGAGAGCTGTTCGGTCGCGAACGCGGCGAGATGCACCTCCTCGCCCGGCGTCGGCACCGCGTAGTTGGTCTCGACTTCGAGGTAGCCGCGCGCCTCGAAGAACGCGCGCACCGCCGCCGTCAGCCGCGCACGACGGCGCAGGAACGGCATCCGCTCGGCGAGCCGGTCCGGGTGCCAGGCAGGATGGGAGTGGGACATTGGGACCTCTTGCGGTTTGCTTGCCCCCGGTTTGCTTGCCCATGGGAACCCTTGCGTCTAAACAGCCTTTTCCAGCGATTCCAGGCACAGAAGATGAAACAACAGGCGAACCTGATCCGGGCAGGTCAGGTGATCGAGCATGGCGGCCGCCGGTGGACGGTGCTGAAGCAGCAGATCATCACTCCGGGCAAGGGCGGCGCGTTCATCCAGGTCGAGATGCGCGACCTGCGCACCGGCAACAAGACCAACGAGCGCTGGCGCACCGCCGACACCGTCGAGCGGCTGCAGACCGAGGAGAAGGAGTACACTTACACTTACACCGACGGCGACAACCTGGTGCTGATGGATCCGGAGACCTTCGAGCAGGCGATCATCCCCGCCGCGATCCTGGGCGAGCAGGCGCCGTTCCTGCAGGACAACATGGTCGTCACCGTCGACCTGGTGGAAGGCGACCCGGTGGGCATCCATCTGCCGCCCAGCGTCGTGCTGGAGATCGTCGAGGCCGATCCGGTGGTCAAGGGCCAGACCGCGACCAGCTCGTACAAGCCGGCGCGGCTGTCGAACGGCGTCAAGACCCAGGTGCCGCCGTTCATCGAGACCGGCGAGCGGATCGTGGTCAAGACCGAGGACGGCAGCTACGTCGAGCGGTTCCGCGGCTAGACGGGAGCAGCGCCATGGCGCAGCGGCTGTCAGCCACCATGACGATCATGCAGAACGCCGCCCAGCGCGCCTCCAAGCGCCTCCTGCGTGACTTTGCCGAGGTCGAGCAGCTCCAGGTCAGCATCAAGGGGCCGGGCGATTTCGTAAGTCAGGCCGATTTGCGCGCCGAAGCCAGCCTGCGCGACGACCTGAACAAGGCGCGGCCGGGCTACGCCTTCCTGATGGAGGAGAGCGGCCCGTCGGGCAGCGACAACTGGGCCTGGCGCTGGGTGGTCGACCCGCTCGACGGCACCACCAACTTCCTGCATGGCATCCCGCACTGGTCGATCAGCATGGCGCTGGAGCGGCGGCTGCCGGACGGCGGCAGCGAGGTTGCGGCCGGACTGGTCTACGCGCCGGCGGTCGACGAGATGTTCTGGGCCGAAAAGGGCGTCGGCGCGTTCCTGAACGAGCGCCGGCTGCGGGTGTCGGCACGGCGGAACCTGGGCGACACGGTGCTCGGCACCGGCATCCCGTTCGCCGCCGCCCCCGCCGCGCGGCGCCTTCGCTTCGCCCGCACTCTGTCCGCCTTGATGCCCCAGGTGGCCGGCATCAGGCGCTTCGGCTCGGCGGCGTTGGACCTGGCCTGGGTGGCCGCCGGCCGCCTCGACGGGTTCTGGGAGTTCGACCTGAAGCCGTGGGACTTCAGCGCCGGCTTGGTCATCGTGCGCGAGGCCGGCGGCTTCGCCACCGCCCCGGACGGCTCCGATCCACGCCTGGGCAACGACTTGGTCGCGGCCAACCCCTATATCCACCCTTTCCTGTGCGAAGCGGCATTGGAAGGGCCGGCGCCCAGCCCGGCGGCGAGCCTGGCCGGGTGATGATGCCGGCGGCCGGCCATACCGACCGACGTCGCTTGGTGCCGCTCGCCCTCGCGGGCCTGCTCGCCGCGCTGGCGAGCCAAGCCGCCGCGCAGACCGAGTTCGCCCCTGGTAGCTTCGCTCCGAGTTCGGGTGCCGCCTCCCACGCCGGCCGGCAGCCGGCGCACACCCGCTCCGGACGGGCGACCGCGCCCGCCAAGCCCGACC
>CAXTVL010000268.1:0-4504 GCA_964247515.1 uncultured Acetobacteraceae bacterium
CTGCAGCGCTCGGCGATGGAGCGCGTCGTGCTGCCCGCGCTGGCCGAGCTGGAACGGCGCGGCACGCCGTTCCGCGGCGTCCTGTTCGCCGGCCTGATGCTGACCGCCGAGGGCGCGCGATTGATCGAGTTCAACGTCCGCCTTGGCGACCCGGAGACGCAATGCCTGTTGCCGCTGCTGCAATCCGACCTGTTGCCGGCGCTGCTCGCCGCCTGCGACGGCACGCTCGACGCCTTCGCGCTGCGCTGGCGGGCCGGGGCGTCGTTGGCGGTGGTGCTGGCGACGCGGGGCTATCCCGGCACGCTGACCGGAGACGCCGCGATCGGCGACCTCGCACCTGCCGCGCGCCTGGCGGTTGTCCAGGTGTCCCACGCGGCGACCTAACGGGGGGAGGGCGCGCTCTCGGCCGCGGGGGGCGGGGTGCTGACCGGGGTGGGCACCGCGGCCACGCTGGCCGAGGCGCGAGATGCCGCCTATGCCGGGGTAGCCGCGATCGACTGGCCGGGCGGCTTCCACCGCCGCGACATCGGCTGGCGCGCCCTGGGCTGACTATCCGTGGGGGCGCGCCGCCGAGATTACTGCCCGTTGCTGAAGCTGCGGTAGCCGTTGGGCGTGTAGCCGTTGCCGCCTTGGTTGTTGCTGTTCTGGTAGCCGCCGCCGTTGTTGTTCGAGTAGCCACCCTGATTCTGGTTGAGTTGCTGCTGCTGGGCGGCTTTCTTGTTGGCCATGTGGCGGCCGACGACGCAGCCGCCGGCGGCGCCCAGGACGCCGTGGCCCGCGACATGCCCGGCGATGCCGCCCAGCAGCGCCCCCTTGATGCAGCCGGCCGCCTCGGCGCCTGGCGCCGCGGACAGCAGCATCGCGGCGGCCGCAGCGGAAAGGATAAATGTACGCATCATAAACATCCTCGGTTGATGGGGGCTGCAACGCGGCCCGTCACGGTTGGTTCGCTCCTATGCGGCTTTTTGCGCGCGCGGCAGCGCCAGCAGTGCCTGGTCGAGATCGGCCAGGATGTCGTCGATGTGTTCGATCCCGACCGAGAGCCGCACGTAGCCGGGCGAGGCGCCGGCGGCGGCCTGCTCGGCCTCGCTCAACTGCGAGTGCGTGGTGCTGGCCGGGTGGATCGCCAGGCTGCGGGCGTCGCCGATGTTGGCGACGTGGTAGAACAGCCGCAGCCGGTCAATGAACGCCCGTCCGGCCTCGGCGCCGCCCGCCAGCTCGAACCCGCACAGGCCGCCCGCGCCGAGCGGCAGGTATTTCGCGGCAAGTTCGCGGCCGCGCCCCTGCAGGTGCGCGGGGTGGATCACCCGCGACACCTCGGGCCGTTGCGCCAGCCAGTCGGCGACGGCGCGGCCGTTGCTGCTGTGCTGGCGCATCCGCAGCGCCAGCGTCTCGATGCCCTGCAAGATCAGGAAGGCGTTGAACGGGCTGATCGCGGGGCCAAGGTCGCGCAGCAGGGTGGTGCGTGCCTTCAGGATGTAGGCGATCGGCCCCATCGGCTTCGCGGCCTCGACCCAGACCGCGCCGTGGTAGCTGCGCTCGGGCGTGTTCAGCGCCGGCTGCCGCTCCGGGTGCGCCGCCCAGTCGAAATTGCCGCCGTCGACGATCAGGCCGCCGATCGAGGTGCCGTGGCCGCCCAGATACTTGGTGGCCGAGTAGACCACCACCGCGGCGCCATGGTCGAACGGGCGCACCAGCAAGGGTGCCGCGGTGTTGTCCATCACCAGCGGGATACCCAGCGGACGGCCGAGGGCGGCCACCTCGGCGATCGGGAACGGGCGCAGCTTGGGGTTGGGCAGGGTCTCCGCGTACCAGGCGCGGGTGCGCGCGTCGCTGGCGCGGACGAACGCTTCCGGGTCCTCGGGATCGACGAAGCGCACCTCGATCCCTTGGTCGGGGAATGTGTGCGCGAACAGGTTCCAGGTGCCGCCGTAGAGGTCGGTCGAGCTGACCACGTTGTCGCCCGCGCGGGCCAGGTTCTGCAGCGCGATGGCCGACGCCGCCTGGCCGGACGCCAGCGCCAGCGCCGCGACGCCGCCCTCGATCGCGGCGATGCGCTGTTCGAGCACGTCGGTGGTCGGGTTCATGATGCGGGTGTAGATGTTGCCGAGCTCCTGCAGCCCGAACAGCCGGGCGGCCTGGGCGGTGTCGTCGAACTGGTACGAGGTGGTCTGGTAGATCGGCACCGCGACGGCGTGGGTGGCCGGGTCGCGCCGCCAGCCGGCGTGCAGCGCCAAGG
Organism: uncultured Acetobacteraceae bacterium; assembly: GCA_964247515.1. Classification (GTDB taxonomy): domain Bacteria; phylum Pseudomonadota; class Alphaproteobacteria; order Acetobacterales; family Acetobacteraceae; genus CAVRQM01. The sequence continues at coordinate 2,240 of CAXTVL010000268.1, forward strand.
TCTCGGGGTTCGGCATGACGCGGCACTCCCTGATCGTGTTGGTTGGCACCAGCATACCCGCCGGAAGCGCCCGGTCCTAGCCGCCGATGCCCCAGATCAGCCGCGACAGCAGGCCGTGCGGAGATTGCTCGCCCGTCTTGGGGCCCACCGTCACGGTGGCGGTCATGCCCGCGGCCAGCAACACGGTCGGCGGCACGGTGTCGATATGGATGCGCACCGGGATGCGCTGGGCGAGGCGGACCCAGGTGAACACCGGGCTGACCGTGGCCAGCCCCAGCGTGCCGGGGTCGGTGTTGGGCGAGTTGATGCCGCGCGCGATGCTCTCGACATGGCCCAACACGGGGTCGCGGTAGCCCATCAACGCCGCCAGCGCCCGGTCGCCGACATGGATGCCGGAGAGCTTGGTCTCCTCGAAATACGCCGCGATCCAGAAGCTGTCGCTGTCCAGCACCGAGATGTTGCGGGTGCCGGTGGTGGCGTAGTCGCCCTGGCGCAGCAGCAGGTTGGTGACGTAGCCGTTCACCGGCGAGAGCACGCGGGTGCGGTCGAGGTTGATGCGCGCCTGGCTCAGTTGCGTCTGCGCCTGGGCGTAGGCGGCCTCGGCGATGGCGGCGCTGCTCGAATAGGTCTGCTTCTCCTCCTTCGAGGTGCTCAGCGTGGTCAGTTCGGCGCGGCGGTTGGCTTCGGACTGCTTCAACCGCAGGTCCGCCTGCTTGCTCTGCAGATTGGCCTGGGCGGCGGCGAAGGCGATCTGGTAATCGACCGGGTCGATCTGGTACAGCTGGTCGCCGCGCCGCACGGTCTGGTTGTCGCGCACCAGCAGCGCCGTGACCCGCCCCGAGACCTCGGGGGCGAGGTTCACCACATCGGCCTGGACCTGCCCGTCGCGGGTCCAGGGGCCTGTCAGGTAGCGGTTCCAGATGCTGACCCCGGCGAGCGCCGCGCCGCCCAGCAGCAGCAGGGTGACGGACACCCGCGCCGCCCGGCGGGCACCCTGGCGCAGCGTCACAGCCATGTCACCAGCGCTCCCAGGATGCAGGTGTATAGCGCCGTCTCGGCCAGCGCCGGGTGCCAGGTCCAGCCCATGAGGCCTATCCGCGCCAGCACGACCCGCAGCGGCAGGTAGAGCGCCAGCGCCGCCAGCATGTAGGCCGCGAGCGGGGCCATGAACACGCCGAGCACATCCACCTCCCGCCACATCCTCAGCCGTCCAGCACGCCGTAGCGGCGCAGCGCGCGCAGTTGCCGGCGCAGCAGGAGCTGCGCCCCGTACAGGCCGGACACCGCCCGCAACACCGCCTCCGGGTCGTGGCCGCCATGGCCGGCGTCGAGCAGGGCCTGTCCCGCGGCCAGCATCGCGTCGGGGCGATGCTGGCGCAGGCTGCGCGCCGCGGCCTCGATCGGCTCCGTGAGGTTTGGTGCCGCGCCCGCCGCCTCGCGCAGCCCGGACCAGGCGCGGCGCAACGCGGTGTCGAGCTCGGCGAAGGCGTACAGCCGGTGCAGCGCCGCCAGCCGTGCCGGGGTCGGCCGGCCGAGCCACAACTCGGCCTGCGCCAGCCGGTCGTAGTTCAAGGTCTGGCGCGCCGCCTGGTCGAGCTCGCCGCCTTGCCGCAGCACGGCGCGCAGGTCGCCCCAGATCGCCGCCGCCACTCGCCGCCGCCGCCGCGCCGCCGACACCGGCAGGACGATCCGGAACGCCAACACCATGAACAGCACCGAGAGCACCTGTTCCATGCACTGCCCGAGGAAATTGGTCAGGTCGTAGGCCTGCGGGTTCGACGGCCCCAGCAGCAGCGTGAAATACAGCAGCAAGCCGGGGCCGACGCGCGCCGCCGACGGGTGGCGGGTGGCCAGGCCCGCCAGCATCGAGACGGCACCCACCGCCAATGCGAACGGCACGAAGCCGGACACCACCGGCAGCAGCACGTAGCCGACGATCCCCGCCGCCAGCGCCCCGAACGGCAGCGCGTAGCCGAACGCCAGCGCTCCCGCCGACGGGTCGACCGTCATGCCGAGCAGCGCCGTGAACGCCGCCTGCTGGATCAGCAGCAGCGTGGCCCCGCTCCAGCCGGCGTAGACGCAGAACACGCAGCCGAGCGCCACCGCGACGACCGTGCGCAGCGCGTTGCGGGTGGCGCCATAGAGGTCGTGGTGCGCCCGCAGCCGCACCCGCCGCGTCGGCCGCCCGCCATGCTCGAAGCTCGCCACGCCCTGCTCGGCCCAGGCGATCTGCCGCCGCAGGTCGGCCATGCGCTCGGTCGCGAAC
>CAXTVL010000269.1:0-4475 GCA_964247515.1 uncultured Acetobacteraceae bacterium
ACGCTGGACGCGGTGGCGCTCGACGTCCTGCAGCTCAATGCCGCGCCCGAACGGGCGGCCGCCCTGCGCGAGCGCTTCGGCCTGCCGGTATGGCGGGCGGTCGGCGTCGCGGCGGCACGCGACCTGCCGCGCGAGATGGCCGGCGTCGATGCCCTGCTGATCGAGTCCAAGCCGCCGCCGGGCGCCGACCGGCCGGGCGGCAACGCCACAAGCTTCGATTGGGAGTTGCTGACCGGCTGGCAGCCGCCCGGCCCGTGGATGCTGGCCGGCGGCCTGACCCCGGACACCGTGGCCGAAGCGATCCGCGTCAGTGGCACCGAGAGGGTCGACGTGTCCTCGGGCGTCGAGAGCGGCCGCGGCGTCAAGGACCCGGCGCGGATCGCGGCTTTCGTGACCGCCGCCCGCCAAGCCTGAACGTTGCCTCGCGTCGTGGAACGTGCTTCGCTGCTGGTTCAACAACTGAAAGGAGGTGATCCAGTGTCTAGCTTCACCATGCTGCCGCTGACGGCCACTGCGATCGCTCACGCCAAGTTCGCGGTCCAGACGGCCTGAAGCGCCTGTCGGGCGACCGGCAGGCACGCGGCCTGTCGAGGCGGGGGCCACCTTCGGGTGGCCCTTTTCGTTTCTGGAGTATATCATTCTGCCGCGCGGTGGGCCTGCCACCAACTTGCCATCTTGGCGTTCATAGAGTGGCACGCACGTAACAGGAGAGCTGTCCCGTGGCACCGCTCGACAGCGACACCAGCCCGGCCGATGCGTCGATCCGGCCGCGCCGCCGCCGGGGGCGGCGCTTGCTGGCGGCACTCGGCGTCGTGCTGCTGGCGATCGTGCTGCTGGTGGTGTTCTGGGACTGGAACTGGTTCCGGCCGCTGGCCGAGTCGCAGGCGTCCGCCTATCTCGGCCGCAAGGTCACGATCCGCAACCTCGACGTGAAGCTGAGCCGCACGCCGCAAGTCATCCTCGACGGCCTCGCCGTCGCCAATCCGGACGGCTTTCCGCCGGACAGCCACCTGGCCACTGTCGACCGCCTTGCGGTGACGCTCGACGCGATGGCGTACATCCGCGACCGACAGGTGGTGGTCCCGGCGATCGCCGTGACCAGGCCGGTGATCGACGCCGAGCAGCACCCCGACGGCACCGCCACCTGGAGTCTGAAGCTGCCGCAGTCGAGCGGGCCGTCAGGCCCGCCGCCCAAGATCGGCGACGTCGCGATCACCGATGGCCGGGCGCATGTGGTGATCCCCAAGCTCAAGGCCGATTTCCAGCTCGGCATCGCCACCCAGCCGGCCGCCGACGGCCAGGACGCGCGGATCGCGGTCGACGCGCACGGCACCTACGCCGACCAGCCGATCACCGGCACGCTGCTGGGCGGCGCGGTGCTGTCGCTGCGCGACAAGTCCAAGCCGTATCCGATCGACCTGCGGCTCGCCAACGGCCCGACCAAGGTGCGGCTCAACGGCACCGTGCAGGACCCGCTGTCATTCGGCGGCGCCGACCTCAAGCTGGACCTGAGCGGCCCCGACATGGCGCTGCTGACGCCGCTGGCCGGCTTCGCGATCCCCAAGACGCCGCCCTACTCGATCGCCGGCAGCCTCGACTACGCCGACCGCGCGATCCGCTTCAACGATTTCCACGGCCGGGTCGGGTCGAGCGACCTCGGCGGCTCGATCGCCGTGACACCGGCGCAGCCGCGCGAGGTGGTGGCGCTGGACCTGCGTTCGCACAAGGTCGACCTGGCCGACCTCGGCGGCTTCATCGGCTCGCAGCCCGGCCGCGCCAACACCCCCGACCAGACGCCCGAGCAGAAGCGCGCGATCCAGCGCGCCGAGGCCAGCAAGCAGTTCCTGCCGACCAAGCGCATCAGCCTGCCACGGCTGCAATTCGCCGACATCCACATGAAGTACCACGCCGACAGCATCGCCGGCCGCTCGGTCCCGCTCGACGACCTGACCGCAAAGCTCGACATCGTCGACGGTCGCATCATGCTGTCGCCGCTGAGCTTCGGCGTCGGCCGTGGCCAGATCGCCGCCGACGTCGACCTCGCCCCCACCAGCGCCACCGAGTTCCGCACCAAGGCAGACGTCCGCGTGCAGAAGGTCGACCTCGGGCGGCTGCTGGCCGCGACCCATCTGGTGCAGGGCAGCGGGGTGGTCGGCGGCCAGGCCGACATCGACAGCACCGGCAACTCCGTCGCGACCATCGTGGGGCGCGGCAATGGCGACCTCAAGCTGTTCATGTCGGGCGGCAACCTGTCGGCGCTGCTGGTCGACGTCGCCGGGCTCGAGTTCGGCAACGCGCTGCTGTCCGCGCTCGGCATCCCGCAGCGGGCCAACCTCGAATGCTTCGTGACCGATTTCGCGCTGCGTCGCGGCGTACTGGAGAGCCGCGCCATGATCGTCGACACCAACGAGGCGGTCGTCAACGGCAGCGGCACCATCGACCTCGGGCGCGAGACGCTGGACTACACGCTGCGCACCGAATCCAAGCATTTCAGCATCGGCTCGCTGCCGACCCCGATCAATCTCGGCGGCACGTTCAAGAGCCCCGCCATCCGCCCGGCGGTGGGACCGCTGGCGGCGCGCGCCGGGGCGGCGGTCGGGCTCGGCATCCTGTTCCCGCCGGCGGCCCTGTTGGCGACGATCCAGTTCGGCGTCGGCAACGACACCGGCTGCACCCGCCTCGCCCGCAATGACGGCGCCCGTGCCGCGGCCGCCAAGGCCAACGCCGGCGCCGCGCCGAACGCCGCCGCCGTCAAGCGGTGATGGGCGCCAGCCGCTCGACCTCGCTCGGCGCCATTTGCACCAGCCCTGCGTAGTCGCCGACCAGCGCCTCGGTGATGCGCCCCGGGACGTACTGATGCGGCCCGATCTGGCGCACCGGGGTCACTTCGGCGGCGGTGCCGGCCAGGAACACCTCGGTGGCGCGCGGCAGCTCGTCGGGGAGGATGGTGCGCTCGACCACCTTGATCTGGTGGGTGCGCGCCAGCGCCATCACCGTGCGGCGGGTGATGCCGTCGAGGAAGCAGGTCGGCGTCGGCGTGTGCAGCTCGCCGTCCATGACCATGAACAGGTTGGCCCCGGTCGCCTCGGCGAGGTTGCCTTCCCAGTCCAGCATCAGCGCGTCGTTGTAGCCGGCCGCCTCGGCGTCGTGCTTGGCCATGGTGCCGATCATGTACAGCCCCGCCGCCTTGGACGCGGTGGGGGCGGTCTGCGGGTGCGGGCGGCGCCAGTAGGCGAGGTCGAGCCGCACCCCCTCCATGCGCGCGTCGCCGAACAGGTTGGGCCAGGCCCAGGTGGCGATCGCCAGGTGCACCGTGGTCTGCTGCGCCGAGACCGACAACTGCTCCGACCCGCGCCATGCCAGCGGGCGCACATAGGCGTCGACCAGACCGTTGGCGGCGACCACCTCGCGGCAGGCGGCGTCGATCTGCTCGGCGCTGTATGGGATTTCCATGCCCAGGATGCGCGCCGAGGCAAGCAGCCGGTCGGTGTGGGCGCGCAGCTTGAAGATGTTGCCGGCATAGGCGCGCTCGCCCTCGAACACGCCGCTCGCGTAGTGCAGCCCGTGCGACAGCACGTGCAGCTTGGCGTCCCGCCAGGGCACCATGACGCCATCGTACCAGATCAGGCCGTCGCGGTCGTCGAACGGGATGAGCGCCATGGACGTTGTCTCCGCAAGATTGTTACAATGCGTCCAGCGAAGCTAAAGGTTGCGGCAGGATTGGTCAATGACCCTGCCCTATTCGCGAGGTTATGCCACCCATGCCCGATTCGAAGGGCGACCACGCCAAGCCGGAGGTCGGGAAGCCGGAGCTTGGGAAGCAGGCGGGCAGCAACCTGCTGTTCCTGCGCGAGGAGGACATCCGCGCCGCCCAGGACCTGCTGTTCTTCGCCTACCGCGACTTCACCGCCGCGGCCGACGCGGTGCTGGAGGAGCTGGGACTGGGCCGGGCGCACCACCGCGCGCTGCACTTCATCGGCCGCAACCCCGGCATCAGCGTCACCGACCTGCTGGCGATCCTGCGCATCACCAAGCAGAGCCTGTCGCGCGTGCTGGTCGACCTCGTGGCCAAGGAATTCGTGGTGCAGGCGCAGGGCCGCGCCGACCGCCGGCAGCGCCTCCTGACGCTGACCCCGGCCGGCCTCGCCCTGGAGCGCCGGCTGTTCGAGCACCAGCGCGAGCGGCTGTCGGTGGCCTACCGCGAGGCCGGCGGCGTGGCGGTCGACGGCTTCCGCCGGGTGATGCGCGGCATCATGGACGCGGCGGCGCGCGACTACATGGATCAGGCCGAGGAGTCCGGCCGCCAGGCACGCCGGCTGCGCGCGTGAGCGAGGACGCGCTGATCCTGGTGGTCGACGATGACGCCCGCTTGCGCGGATTGCTGCAGCGCTACCTCGGCGAGCACGGCTTCCGGGTCAGCGTCGCAGGCGACGCGGCGGAGGCGCGCGACCGCCTGCGCTTCCTCGACCCCGACC
>CAXTVL010000270.1:0-4471 GCA_964247515.1 uncultured Acetobacteraceae bacterium
CTCCAGGAAGCGTCCGACCCGGCTCGAATACTGCACGACCTCGCCGTCCGCCGCGACCACGACGAAGGCCGGCGCGAAACGGTCCAGGATGCGCGCCGTGGCGCGGCTGAGCGTTGCCGCCCCGGGCTGCTGGACCAAACTACCCGGCGGCGGGCCGCCGGCCCCCCCAAGGACGTCGCGCCGGCCGCCCCGGCCGACCAGGCGCAACGGTGGGCTGCGCCCCGACCGCCGCCGGAACAGGCGATGGCTGCGGTCGATCGTGGCGAACAAATCCTCGTGCCGCGCGATGCCTTCCGAACTGCCGAGCAGCAAGACGCCGTCCGGCGCCAACGAGTAGTGGAACGCTGGCATCACCACCGACTGCAGCTCGGTATCGAGATAGATCAGCAGGTTGCGGCAAGACAGCAGGTCGATGCGGGAGAACGGTGGGTCGCGGGTCAGGCTGTGGCTCGAGAAGGTGCAGATCTCGCGCACGCTGCGGGCCACCGTGAAGCTGCCGTCGCCGTTCGCGGCGAAGAACCTCGCCAGCCGATCCGGCGACACCCCCTGTAGCAGCGTCGAGAGATACCGCCCCTGCCGGGCGGTCGCGATCGCGGTCTCGTCGATGTCGGTCGCGAACACCTGCAGCCGCGGCGCCGCGGCGCCCAGCCCGTCGGCGTGCTCGCGCAACAGCATCGCCAGCGAGTAGGCCTCCTCTCCCGTGGCGCAGCCCGGCACCCAGCACCGCAGCGTGGCACCGGCGTCACGGCCCTCGAACAACAGCGGCAAGACCCGCAGCCGCAGCGCCTCGAAGGTGGCGGGGTCGCGGAAGAAACCGGTGACACCGATCAGCAGGTCGCGGAACAGCGCCACAACCTCGGCGGCGTCGACATCGAGGCGGGCGACGTAGCGCGGCAGGGTGGCCAGCCCCAGCACCTGCATCCGCCGACGCACCCGACGCAGGAAGGTGTTCTCCTTGTAGCCCTTGAAATCGTGACCGAGCCGCTGGAGCAGAACGTCGCAAATGGCCAGCCGCGCCGCGTCGGCCTGCTCCACGGTCGGCTCGGCGCCCGCGCCGGGCACCTGCCGGGCGGCGTGGACGCTGATGATGTGCGTGGGCATCACCTCGACCGAGGCGACGATGTCCACCGCCCCGGCGGCGACCGCGCTGGCCGGCATCCCGTCATGCTGCGGGCTCGATCCGTCGGCGCCCTGCGCGAGGGTCAGGCCGCCGCGCGCCCGGATCGCCTTGAGGCCGAGCGCGCCGTCGCTGCCGGTGCCGGACAGCACGACGCCCACTGCCTCCTCGCTCAACGCGGTGGCCAGGCTGTCGAAGAACAGGTCGATCGGCTTGGCCGCGCGCGGCTGCGTGCCGACCGGACGGTGCGGGTGCAGCCGGCCGTCGCTGAACGTCACCATGATCCCGGCCGGCGGCACGTAGACGCAGTTGGCCTCGACCAAGCAGCCCTCCTGCGCCTCGATCACGCGCATCGAGGTCCAGCGGCCGAGGATCTCCGGCAAGTGGCTGTTGCCGTCGGGCGGCAGGTGCAGCACCACGACGAACGCCATGCCGCTGTCGGGCGACATCGCCTCGAAGAAGCCACGGAACGCTTCGAGCCCGCCGGCGGAAGCGCCGATGCCGACCACCGGTACGACCGTCGCGCGCGTGTCCTCGATCAAGCCCGCCTCGCGACCACTCACGTCACCTCGAAACGGGGCGGCCGAAGATGCAGACCAATGTATTGGAAAGTATGCATTGTGCTTCGTCGGCGCATACAGTGCGCCTTTGATTCGATTTCCCCTAGCAAATCGTGACGCACGCGGCGACCGGCCGCGGTGGGAGGGTCATCGCGTGTCGGCTTGTTTGCCGCGCCCCGACCGGCCTTAACTTGTCGTCAACGGTGTCAGCCTAGCGTTTGGATCGAGGCCTGAATGTCGAACTACATTGTCGCTCGCGCCAACAGCCTGGTGTTCGCCGTCCTGGCCGCGATCATGGTGCTTGTGGGCATCGCGACCTGGGACCGGTTCAACGCCGCCCGCTCGGCGCGCGGCTGGACGATGCACACCTACGAGGTGCTTGACGCCATCAAGGACCTGAACCTCGCGGTTCGCGAGGCCGAGACCGGCCAGCGTGGCTACCTGCTGACCGGCGACGAACGCTACCTGGGACCATACCAGGCGTCGCTCGGGCGCGCGGGCTTCCTCGCCGGGGAGGTGCAGCGGCTGACGGCCGACAGCGCCGGGCAGCAGGCGCGGCTGCGCGCCTTGGCGCCGCTGCTCGGGGGCAAGCTCGACGAACTGGCGCGCACGGTGCAGATACGCCGCGACAGCGGGCTCGACGCGGCGTTGCGGGTGGTGCGCGGCGATCTCGGCCGCACCCTGATGGCGCAGCTCGACGCGCAGTTCGCGGCCATGACCGAGGAGGAGAAAGGCTTGCTGGCCAGCCGTGTGGCGGCCAGCGAACGACGCTCCACCTGGGTCCGCTGGCTGGTCATGAGCGGTGGCGCCGCCGCGGCCGCGGCGCTGTTGCTGGCGGCGCGGATGCTGAACCTGGCGTGGTCGCACGCCATGCGCGTCGAGGCCGAGCAACGCGGTCTGGCCGAACGCCTGCGGGCGTCGCTCGACAGCCTGAGCCAAGGGGTCGCGGTGTTCGATGCCGAACGCCGCCTGCTGCACTGGAACGATTGTTTCCACGAGCTGCTGGCGCTGCCCCGGGCCATGGTGCGCGCCGGCACCCCGTATGCCGCCTTCGCCGAGCATACCGCGACGCTGGGCGCCGAGTTCTTGGAGAGCGAGGCGCAGATCCGGCTCGGTGATGCCGGTAGCCGACCGGTCGCGTACGAGCGGGCCGGCGCGAACGATCGGCAGTTGGAGCTGCGCCGCACGCCGACGCCGGAGGGCGGGTTCGTGCTCACCGTCACCGACATGACGCGGCGCGCGCAGGCCGAGGCGGTGCTGCGCGAAGCCCAGAAGATGCAGGCGATCGGCCAGCTCACCGGCGGCATCGCGCACGACTTCAACAACCTGCTGACGGTCATCCTGGGCAACCTCGAACTGGCCCGCGGCAAGCTGGACGGCACCGGCGCGTTGCAGACGCGGCTGGAACGCGCGGCATGGGCGGCGCAGCGCGGCGCCACGCTCACCAGCCAACTGCTCGCCTTCGCGCGCAAGCAGCCGCTGGCGCCGGCACCGATCGACCTCGCGGCGGCGATGCCGGAACTCGTGCCGCTGCTGCGCCGCACGCTGGGCGAGGCGATCGAGATCCGCTATGTCGAGACCGCCGGCCTGTGGCCGGCGATGGCCGATCCGACCCAACTCGAAAGCGCCGTGCTGAACTTGGCGCTGAATGCCCGCGACGCGATGCCCGAGGGTGGCAAGCTCACGATCGAGCTGGCCAACAAGGTGCTCGACGAGGACTATGCCGCGCGCAGCGCGGAGGTGGCGCCCGGCGATTACGTCATGGTCGCGGTGTCGGACACCGGCCACGGCATGACGCCCGAAGTGGCGGCCCGGGTGTTCGAGCCGTTCTTCACCACCAAGCCGGACGGCAAGGGCACCGGCCTCGGCCTCGCGATGGTGTTCGGCTTCGTCAAGCAGTCGGGCGGCCATGTGAAAGTCTACTCGGAACCGGGCCACGGCACCACGATGCGGCTCTACCTGCCGCGCGCGGCCGGGGTCGCCGCCGCCCAGCCACGGGTCCGGGCGCCGATCGAGCTGCCGCGCGGCGGCGCCACCGTGCTGGTGGTCGAGGACGACCCGGCGGTGCGCGAGGTCGCGGCGGCGATCCTGGACGATTTCGGCCATCGGGTGCTGCAGGCGGAGGACGGCGAGGAGGGCTTGCGCGTGTTCGGCGCGCACATGGGCGAGATCGACCTGTTGCTGACCGACGTGGTGCTGCCCGGCCGGCTGCGCGGCCGCGAGCTCGCCGAGCAGGTGGCGGCGGTGCGGCCGGACGTGCGCATACTGTTCATGTCCGGCTACACCGAGAACTCGATCGTCCATCACGGCCGGCTCGACGACGGCGTGCAGCTGATCGCCAAGCCGTTCAAGCGCGAGCAGTTGGCGCGCAAGGTCGCCGAAGTGCTCGGCGCGCGGGCCGACCCCGCCGGCGGCAACGTCGTTGCGATGAAGCCGAACCGCGGCTGACCCGCCCCCGGCGCCGTGGCCGGGTTAGAATTTGTCACAGGAATGCCATCGATCACCCGACCCGGTTTCGGGCACATGGCGACGTGCAACGATGCCGGGGGAACGATGTCTGACCTGACGATGAACGGCGGCTTGGCGGGCGCCGCCTCGCGGCCGCACATGGACGCGAAGCCGCATGTCGGCGGGGCCGTCGCCTTCATCCTGGTGCTGGTGGCGGGCCTCGGCTACGCCGCCTACAGCATCACCGCCGACGTCAGCAGTGTGGGCGAACACAACCTCGCCACCGGCGCCATCCTGCTGCTCGGCCTTGCTTTGCTGATCGCGCTGGGGTTCGAGTTCGTCAACG
>CAXTVL010000271.1:0-4466 GCA_964247515.1 uncultured Acetobacteraceae bacterium
CGGCCACGCCGGGGAACACCGCGGCGGCGCCGATGAAGCGGGCGACAAAGGCGTCGGCCGGCTCGCGGTAGATCACCGACGGCGCCGCCACCTGCAACAGCCTTCCATCATGCATCACCGCCACCCGGTCGGCGATCGACAGGGCCTCCTCCTGGTCGTGCGTCACCAATACCGTCGTCACGCTGGTCTGGCGCTGGATGCGGCGGATCTCCTCGCGCAACTGTACCCGCACCTTGGCGTCGAGCGCGGACAGCGGCTCGTCCAGCAGCAGCACCTGCGGCCGCACCGCCAGCGCGCGCGCCAGCGCCACCCTCTGCTGCTGGCCGCCCGACATCTGGTGCGGGTACTTGTCGCGGTGCGCGGACAGCCCCACCAGATCGAGCAGGTGGTCGGCGCGCTTCACCTGCTCCACCGCCGGCACGCCGGCCACGCGCGGGCCGAAGCGCACGTTGTCGCGCGCGGTCATGTTGGGGAACAGGCTGTAGGCCTGGAACACCATGCCCATCCGCCGGGCACTCGCCGGCAGCGGCGTCACGTCGGCGCCCGCCACCAGCACGCGCCCGGTGTCGGGCCTGACGAAGCCCGCGACGATGCGCAGCAGCGTGGTCTTGCCGCAGCCGCTCGGACCCAGCAGGCAGACCAGCTCGCCGTCGGCCATCGCGAGGTCGAGCTGCGCCAGCACGGTCCGGCCGCCATACGCCTTGCTGACGCCGCGCGCCTCGACCGTCGCCATTACTTCGCTCCCGCCAGTTGCGCGCCGCCGCCGCGGCCCACGAGCAGCACGCCCGCCATCGCCGCCCAGGTGATGAGGAAGCTCAGCGTCGACAGCGCCGCCGCCTCGGTCGGCGCGTTCTGGCCGACCTCGTTGATCAGCACGGCGAAGGTGTGGAACAGCAGCACGTTGGCGAAGGTGAACTCGCCCATCACCACCGCCAAGGTCAACAGCAGGCTGCCGACCAGCGCCGAGCGCAAATTCGGCAGCACCACCAAGCGCACGATCTGCCCCATGCCGGCGCCGAGGCTCAGCCCGGCCTCGGTCAGCGTGGCCAGGTCAAGGGCGCGGATGCCGACGTCGATGCCGCGATAGGCGTACGGCAGCGCCAGGAAGAAGTACGGGATCACCAGGTAGAACGGCGTGCCGATCAGCCACTCGGGGCCGGTGAACAGCGCCGACAGCCCGGCCACCAGGGCGATCGCCGGCACCACGAACGGCAGGGCGGCGATGAACTCGAACAGCGGGCGCAGCCGCGGCGCGTACAGGTTCATGAAGATCATCGCCGGCACCAGCAGGAACACGATGGCGGCGCAGGTGGCCAGCGCCAGCTCGACCGAGACCAGCAGGCTGGCCAGGATGTTCGGCCGCGCCAGCAGCGTCACATAGGCCGAGACGCCGTAATGCCCGTGCCCTTCCCACAGGCTGAACGCCACGGTCAGCACCAGCGGGCCGATGAAGTAGACCGCCGCCAGCACGAGGATAGTCCAGCCGCCAAGACCAATGCGCGTCAAACGTGCCACCGCGAGGCGCGGCGCGACAGCGCGGCGGAGAGGCCCAGCACCGCCACCATGACCACGATCATGCCGACCGACAGCGCCGCCCCCACCTGCGGGCTGCTCATCACGTCGCCGGACAGCACGTTGCCGATCGCCGTGGTCAGCAGCGGCAGGTTGCCCGAGGTCAGCGCGTAGGCGGTGGCGTAGGCCGAGAACGACGAGCCGAACAGCAGGATGAACGAGGAGACCAGCGACGGCAGCAGCACCGGCAGGCCGACCATGCGCCAGTACTGCGCCGGGCTGGCGCCCAGGTTCTCGCACGCCTCGCGCCAGGCCGGCTTCAGCGCCTGCAACGCCGGCGTGATGATGATGACCATCAGCGGGACCTGGAAGTAGGCGTAGACGATGGTGAGGCCGGTCACGGTGTAGAGCCGGAAGCCCATGGCGTAGATGTCGACGCCGATGCCGCGCAGCCCCTGGGTCAGCAGCCCGAGCGAGCCCAAGGTGGCGACGAAGCCGAACGCCAGCGGCACGCCGCCGAAATTGGCCGCGACCGCGCTGAAGCTGGTGACGGCCGATTGCAGCCCGCGCGGCGCGCCGGGTTGCAGCACGACATAGGCGAGCAGGCCGCCGGCCAACACGCCGACCAGCGCCGAGATCGCCGACAGCACGATCGAGTTGCGGAACGCGACCAGGTATTGGTACTGGCCGAGATCGGCCAGGTATTGCAGCGTGAGGCCGTGCTCGCCGCTCACCGCCTGCCCGGCCAGCATCGCCGTCGGCGCCACCAGGAACGCGGCGGCGAAGGCCACGAACAGGCCGATGAAGGCGTACGGAACGAGCTTGGCGATGCCCGCGCCGCGCTCCACGAGTTACGTCATGGCCGGGCTTGACCCGGCCATCCACGCGGTGAAAGCAGCGCCGAACGCCGCCCGGATCGTGCGCCGTGCCGGTCGTTCCGAGTGGCGACGCGGCGTGGATCGCCGGACTAAGCCCACCACTGTCCGGCTCCCGTGACTTGCCTCCAAACTCGTCATGCGCGGACTTGACCCACGGCTGTCCGGTTCCCGTGACTTGCCTCCCACCTCGTCATGCGCGGACTTGATCCGCGCATCCACGCGGCGCCACCACTCAGAATTGCCGACATCGCGCACAATGCTCGCAGCCATGGGTGCGGCGGGTGCCGCGTGGATGGCCGGGTCACGCCCGGCCATGACGTAATATACTGAAGTCCTTGGACATATTGAACCGGACAGCCGTAGGCCAAGCCCGGCGATGACGGGTTGGAGCCGGCGTCCTTGGCATCCGACACGCGCGCGCCCTCGCCGGTCGGCTCAGCCGAGCTTCACGGTCTTGGCCCACTGATCGGCCAGCACCTTCTTGGCGGCGTTGGTCTGCGCGTCGGTGGCGAACTTGACCGTCTTGTAGGCTTCGGGCGACGGCAGCTTGGCGAGCAGGTCGGCCGGGATCTTGCCGGCGGCGACCATGGCGTTGAAGCGGATCGGGTGCGCGAAGCCGGCCAGGAAGCCGAGCTGCCCGGCATCGCTGTACAGGTATTCCATCCACAGCTTCGCGGCGTTGGGGTGCGGCGCGTAGGCGCTGATGGCCTGGCAGTAGTAGTTGCCGAACGCGGGCGCCCCTTCGGGCAACGACACCTGGATGTCCGCCTTGCCGCCGGCGCCCTCGCGGATACCGAGGTTGAGGTAGTCCCAATTGACCAGGATCGGCGTCTGGCCGCTGGTCAGGCTCGCGGTGGTGCCCTTGATCGGGTTGTAGTTGCCGGCGGCGTTGAGCTTGCCGAAGAACTCGATGCCGGGCGCGATGTCGTCGTACGAGCCGCCATTGGCGAGTGCCGCCGCGAACACCGCGCCGAATGCCGCCCCGGCGCCGAGCGGGTTGCCGTTCAGCGCCACCATGCCCTTGTACTCGGGCTTCAGCAGGTCGGCCCAGGTCTTGGGCGGGTTCTTCACCACCCCGGTGTTCACGCCGAACGAGACCACCCCGAAATAGTCGCCGTACCACATCCCCTCGGCGCTCTTCACCTCGGCCGGGATCTCGTCCCAGGTGGCGACCTTGTACGGCTGCAACAGCTTCTGCTGCTCGCCGGTCAGCGCGAACGCCGGCCCGAGGTCCAGCGTGTCCGGCGCGCGCGACTGGCGCTTCAGGCTGCGCACCGCCTGCAGCTCCTCGGCCGAGCTGCCGTCCGGGTTGGCGTCGTCGATCTTGATGCCGTGGGTCTTGGCGAAGCTGTCCATCAGGAAGCCGTAGTTCGCCCAGTCGCGCGGCAGGGCGATGACGTTGAGCGCCCCCTCGGCCTTCGCGGCGGCGGCCAGCGCGCCCATGTCGGCGGCCAGCGCCGGCCGCGCGCGGCCCAGGGCCGAGGCGCCGAGCAGGCCGGCGGCGGTCAGCTTCAGCGTTTGGCGACGGCCGAGCAGCGGGCCGGGTGCGGTGCGCATGGTGACGCCACTCCGTTATTGTTACGTGATCGGTTGTGTCCCCCCGACGGTGGTGCGAGTCAATTACGCCGATCAAGACGTTTTTGGGACACCGGCGGCGGTCGTCACGCGATGACTATTTTCAACCTCATCGAAGCGTTGCGCCGAAGCCGATTCCGGCGTCATTCATCCGGTGTTGAGCGCGCCACTGGTCTCGTGCGCCGGAACGAAGCGAAGGACGCCAATGATCCGCGAGGGCGCCTTGGCGTCCGAGGGATGATTGACCCCATCGAAGACTTGCACCTCGGCGAAGTCGAAAGGACTAACCCCCTCCAGGCAAGCGACGTTGATCCCGAATTGGTTCGGGTTCGAGCGTCGCCGGTGATGCGTGTATATACCGCAATTGCCGCAGAACCAGTGCTGCGCTGCCATCGTGTTGAATTGATAAAGTTTTAGCTCGCTCTCTCCCGCGGTGATTTCTATGCAGTCGAGGTCCGCCGAAACAGCGACCGCGCCCCGCATCCGGCAATACGAACAACT
>CAXTVL010000272.1:0-4447 GCA_964247515.1 uncultured Acetobacteraceae bacterium
CCCACCGTCCCCCAATGCGCCGACACCATCGTGCGCCACGTGGGCGACATCGGCCGCATGGTCGACGAGTGCTCCGCGTTCGCGCGGATGCCGCAGCCGGTGATGCGCCCCGAGGATCTCGGCCGCATCGCGCGCGAGGCGCTGGTGTTGCAGCGCGCGGCGCGCCCCGAGATCGCCTGGGTGTCGGAGGCGATCCCGGAGCGTGGGCCGGTGGCGCCGTGCGACCGCAGGCTGCTCGGGCAGGCGATGACCAACCTGTTGCAGAACGCCGCCGAAGCGATCGCCATGCGCCCGGCGGGCGCCGCCGGCAGCCGGATCGAGGTCTCGGTGACGCAGCAGGCTGGCGAGGTGCTGGTCCGCGTCGCCGACGACGGCCTGGGGCTGCCCGCCGACCACGCCCGGTTGACCGAGCCGTACGTGACCCATAAGCCGAAGGGCACCGGGCTCGGCCTTGCCATCGTGAAGAAGATCATGGAGGACCACGGCGGGCGGATCGTCCTGGAGGAGCGCGCCGCGCGCCCCGATTGGCCTGGCGGCGGCGCGGTGGCGACGCTGGCCTTGCCGACCAAGCCACTGGACGAAGCCACAGGACTGGGACGCGATGGTGCATGAGATCCTGATCGTCGACGACGAGCCGGACATCCGGATGCTGGGCGACGGCGTGTTGCGTCACGAAGGCTACGACACCCGCCAGGCCGGCGACGCGGAGGCGGCGATCGCCGCGTTCCGGATGCGCCGGCCGTCGCTGGTGATCCTGGACGTCTGGCTGCAGGGCAGCCGGCTGGACGGGCTCGGCATCCTGCAGAACCTGCACGTCGAGGAGCCGCACGTCCCGGTGGTGATGATCTCGGGCCATGGCAACATCGAGACCGCGGTCACGGCGATCCAGCACGGCGCGTACGACTTCATCGAGAAGCCGTTCCAGTCCGACCGCCTGCTGCTGGTCGTCCGTCGCGCGCTGGAGGCGGCGCACCTGGCGCGCGAGAACGCCGAGTTGCGCCTGCGGGCGGGGCCGGAGACCGAGCTGATCGGCACCAGCCCGGTGCTGGCGGCGCTGCGCGGCGCCGTCGAGAAGGTGGCGCCGACCGGCTCGCGGGTGCTGATCCAGGGGCCGGCCGGTTCGGGCAAGGAGGTCGTGGCGCGCATGATCCACGCCCGCTCGCGCCGCGCCGAGGCGCCGTTCGTCACCCTCAACTGCGCCATCCTGAACCCGTCTCGGTTCGAGGAGGAGCTGTTCGGGGTCGAGGCCGGCGTCGACGGCAGCCTGGCGCCGCGCCGCGCCGGCGTGCTGGAGCGTGCCCATGGCGGCACGCTCGTGTTGGACGAAGTGAGCGACATGCCGCTGGAGACCCAGGGCAAGATCGTGCGCGCGTTGCAGGACCAGACCTTCGAGCGGCTGGGCGGCTCGTCGCGGGTCAAGGTCGACGTGCGGGTGCTGTCCACCACCAACAAGGACCTGCAGGCGGAGATCGCCGCCGGGCGGTTCCGCGAGGATTTGTACTACCGCTTGGCGGTGGTGCCGCTGCGGGTGCCGAGCCTGCGCGAGCGGCGCGAGGACATCCCGGCCCTGGCGCGGCACTTCCTGCTGCGCTCGGCCGAGATCAGCGGCATGGCGCCGCGCGAGCTGTCGACCGACGCGCTGGCGGCATTGCAGGCGTTCGACTGGGCCGGCAACGTGCGCCAGTTGCGCAACCTGATGGACTGGCTGCTGATCATGGCCCCTGGCGGCACGTCCGACCCGATCCGCGCCGAGATGCTGCCGCCCGAGGTGGGCTCGGCGGCCCCGGCGCTGAACGGCAGCCCGTCGGCCGACGTGATGTCGCTGCCGCTGCGCGAGGCGCGCGACCTGTTCGAGACCCAGTACCTGCAGTCGCAGTTGCTGCGCTTCGGCGGCAACATCAGCCGCACCGCGGGCTTCGTCGGCATGGAGCGCAGCGCGTTGCACCGCAAGCTGAAGCAGCTTGGGATCACCAGCGAGGACCGCGTGTAGCGAGGTCTGGCCGGGGATCGCCGAGCCGGTGAGACACCCCCGCTCGATGACGCGACCGGCCGCGCAGAATTGCGGCTTGCTCAGCAATCGAGCGTGGCGTCGCGCTCCCATTGCGTGAGATGGCGGGCGTAATCGTCCCACTCGCGCAGCCGCAGCCGGCAGTAGGCGGCGATGAAGGGCTCGCCCAGCAGCGCCCGCAAGCCGGGCCGTGCCGCTTGTAGCGCGCGAACCGCGTCGAGCAGGTTGAGCGGCAGGCGCCGGGCTTCGGGCGCCAGGTGCGCGTCGGTGTACATGTTGATGTCGAGGCGCGGCCCGGGATCGGCCTTGGCCGCCATGCCGTCGAGACCCGCCGCCAGCAGCCCGGCTTGCAGCAGGTACGGGTTGGCGGCGCCATCGGCCAGCCGCAGCTCGAACCGGCCCGGCTCGGGGATGCGGATCATGTGGGTGCGGTTGTTGCCGGACCAGGTGACGGTGTTGGGCGACCAGGTGGCGCCCGAGGCGGTGCGCGGCGCGTTGAGGCGCTTGTAGCTGTTCACGGTGGGGTTCATCAGCGCGCACAGCGCCTCGGCGTGCGCGACGACGCCGCCGATGAAGCCGTAGCCCCGGGCAGAGACGCCGAGTTCGTCCGCCGCGTCCTCGAACACGTTGCGCCCGTCCTGCCACAGCGAGACGTGGGCGTGGCAGCCGGACCCGGTCAGGTGCGCGAACGGCTTCGGCATGAACGTGGCGCGCAAGCCATGCCGCTCGGCCACCGATTTCACCATGAACTTGAAGAAGCTGTGCCGGTCGGCGGTGACGAGCGCGTCGTCGTAGCCCCAGTTCATCTCGAACTGGCCGCAAGCGTCCTCGTGGTCGTTCTGGTAGGCCCCCCAGCCCAGCGCCTGCATGGCGTCGCAGATCTCGGCGATGAACTCGTAGCGGCGCATCAGCGCCGATTGGTCGTAGCAGGGCTTCCGCGCGGTGTCCGCCGGGTCGGCGATGGCGGCTCCGTCGGGCGTGGTGAGGAAGAACTCGCACTCGACGCCGCTCTTCATCGCGAGGCCCTGCTCGGCGGCGAGGCGCGCCACACGCTTCAGCGTGTCGCGCGGCCCCTGCTCGACCGAGGCGGCGTCCATCACCAGGTCGGAGGCCAGCCAGCCGACCTCCGGCTTCCAGGGCAACTGCACCAGGCTGGCCGGGTCCGGCACCGCGAACAGATCGGGGTCCGCCGGGGTCATGTCGAGCCAGGTGGCGAAGCCCGCGAACCCGGCGCCGTTGCGCCGCATCCCCGCGATGGCGCTGGTCGGCACCAGCTTGGCGCGCTGCGCCCCGAACAGGTCGGTATAGGAGATCAGGAAGTAGCGTATGCCGCGTTCGGCGGCGATGGCTTCGAGGTCCATGCGGCGTCCTTCAGATCGGGGTCTTCCCCGGTATCCAGCCGGTCCCGGCAAGCGGGATCTGTGCCATCGCCGCCGCCTCGACGGTCAGCGCCACCAGATCCTCGGGTTCCAAATTGTGCACATGGCTCTTGCCGCAGGCGCGCGCGACCGCCTGCGCCTCCATCGTCATCACCGCGAGGAAGTTGGCCAGCCGCCTTCCGCCCAGCACCGGGTCGAGCCTCGCCGCCAGCGCCGGGTCCTGGGTGGTGATGCCGGCCGGGTCGCGGCCCTCGTGCCAGGCATCGTAGGCGCCGGCGGTGGTGCCGAGTGCCTGGTATTCGGCCTCCAGCGCCGGGTCGTTGTCGCCCAGCGCCACCAGCGCCGCGGTGCCGATCGAAACCGCGTCGGCCCCCAGCGCCAATGCCTTGGCCATGTCCGCCCCGCTGCGCACGCCGCCGGAGACGATGAGCTGCACGCGGCGGTGCATCCCGAGGTCCTGCAGCGACTGCACCGCCGGGCGGATCGCGGCCAGGATCGGCAGGCCGACATGCTCGATGAACACTTCCTGCGTGGCCGCCGTGCCGCCCTGCATCCCGTCCAGCACCACCACATCGGCGCCGGCCTTCACCGCCAGCGCCACGTCGTAGTACGGCCGGCTGGCGCCCACCTTGACGAAGATCGGCTTCTCCCAGCCGGTGATCTCGCGCAGCTCGCCGATCTTGATCTCGAGGTCGTCGGGGCCGGTCCAGTCGGGATGCCGGCAGGCGCTGCGCTGGTCGATCCCCTCCGGCAGCGTGCGCATCGCGGCGACACGGGGCGAGATCTTCTGGCCCAGCAACATGCCGCCGCCGCCCGGCTTGGCGCCCTGGCCGACCACGATCTCGATCGCGTCGGCGCGGCGCAGATCGTCCGGGTTCATGCCGTAGCGCGACGGCAGGTACTGGTAGACCAATCTCTCGGAATGCCCGCGCTCCTCGTCGGTCATGCCGCCGTCGCCGGTGGTGGTCGAGGTGCCGGCCAGGGTCGCTCCGCGTCCCAGCGCCTCCTTGGCGTTGCCGGAGAGGGCGCCGAAGCTCATGCCGGCGATGCAGACCGGAAT
>CAXTVL010000273.1:0-4442 GCA_964247515.1 uncultured Acetobacteraceae bacterium
CAGTTCGGCCATCAGTGTCCGGACCGAGGGCAGGCGCGCGCCGGGCGCCCGCGCCGCCGCGACCGTGCGCAGGTGTTGTGTGACGCGGGCGTTGCTGTTACTGCTTCGCATGAGAATTCATGGTAACGCTACTGATCCCGGCCCGATAACGCAACCGCGCCGCGCGAGGCCGGCATGACCGGCGCGCTGCTGCTCGCCTTCGTGGGCTTCGCGTTCGCAAGTTCGATCACCCCCGGCCCGAACAACGCGATGCTGCTGGCCTCCGGCGTGAACCACGGCTTCCGCCGCACCGTGCCGCACATCGCCGGCATCAGCCTGGGTTGCGTCGTCATGATGGTCCTGGTGGGGTTGGGGCTCGGCCAGGTGTTCGCCGCCGCCCCGGTGCTGCACGACGTGCTGCGCGCGGTCGGCGGCGCCTACCTGCTCTGGCTGGCGTGGAAGATCGCCACCTCCGGCACCCTGGCGGCCAGGCCCGGCGGCCGGCCGTTCACGTTCTGGCAGGCGGCGGCGTTCCAGTGGGTCAACCCGAAGGCCTGGATCATGGTCGTGGGGGCGGCCACCGCCTACGCGCCGCGCCAGGATTTTGGCCGCAACGTGGTCGTGTTGGCCGTGGTGCTCGGGCTGGTCACCGTCCCCAGCATCTGCGTCTGGGCCGGCTTCGGCACCGCGCTGCGGCCGCTCCTGTCGCATCCGGCGCGGGCCCGCGCGTTCAACGTCGCGATGGCGCTGTTGCTGGTGCTCTCGCTGCTGCCCATGCTCGACGACTGAGGCTCAGCCCTTCACCGCGCCGCCGGTCAGCCCCGCGACCAGCGTGCGCTGTAGGCTGAGGCCGATCAGAACCGGCGGTGCGGCGGCCAGGATCCCGGCCGCCGCCAGCAGGCCGTAATCGGTGATCCGCCCGGTGGCCAGGTTGGCGATCGCCACGGTCAGCGTCTGCGCCTGGTCGTTGCTGGTGAACAGCAGCGCGTAGAGGAACTCGTCCCACACGATCAGCACCGCGAGCAGCAGCGCGGTGCCGATGATCGGCCGCGCCAGCGGCAGCGTCACGGTCAGCAGCGTGCGCCACAGCGCCGCCCCGTCGATGGCGGCGGCCTCCTCCAGCTCGATCGGGATGGCGTCGATGCCGCCCTTGATCAGCCAGGTCGCGAACGGCAGCACGATGGTGGTGTCGGTCAGGATCAGCGCCGTCGTGGTGTTGAGCAGGGAGAGCGCCGACAGGATGCGGTACATCGGCACCACGAACAGGATCGGCGGCAGCATGTAGGTGGCGACGATCACGTACAGCAGCACGCCCTGCCGCCCGCTGTGGCGCGAGAACGCCCACGCCGCCGGGACCGCGAGCGCGAACGACAGCGCCGTGGTGCCGGCGGCGACCACCAGCGTGTTGCGCAGCGCGTGCAGGAACATCGCCCCCTGGCTGTTCGCCGTGACCGCCAGCAGCCGGCCGAACCGCGACAGGTCGAGCCGCGCGGGCAGCCAGTGCAGCGGCAGCGTGGTGAGGTCGTTGGTGCTGCTGACGCTCATGATGACCAGCCACAGCAGCGGCGCCAGCGTCACCAGCGTGACCAGCAGCAGCGCCGCGTACAGCGCCGCGGCGGCCCCGCGCCGCCGCCTCACGCCGCGCTCGCCTGGCGGCGCAGGCTCAACACGTAGCCCGCGATCAGCAGCAGGCTCAGCAGCACCGACAGCAGCGACAGCGCCGCGCCGTAGCCGCTGTGGTGGAACGAGAACGCCTGTTGATACACGAGGATCGCCAGCGAACGGGTGGCGTTGAGCGGGCCGCCCCGGGTCATCACCCAGATGATGTCGAACACCTTCACCGCCTCGATCACCCGCAGCACCACGACGATGGAGATCGGCACCAGGATCGCCGGCAGCGTCACCGCGCGGAACCGCTGCCACGGCCCGGCGCCGTCGATGTTGGCGGCGTCGTGCAGCTCGGCCGGGACACCCTGCAATGCCGCCAGCAGGATCAGCGCCACCAGCGGGAAGGTCTTCCAGATGTCGGCGACGGCCACCGCGTAGAGCGCCACGTCGGGGTCGCCGAGCCAACTCTGGTACTGGCCGATGAGGCCGCTCTGTTGCAGCGCCGCGTCGAGGGCGCCGAACTCGGGGTTGTAGATCACCCGCCACATCATCGCGTTGATGACGGTGGGCAGCGCCCAGGGCACGATCATCAGCCCGCGCACCAGGCCGCGCCCGCGCAACGGCTGGTCGAGCAGCAAGGCCACCAGCAATCCCACCACCATCTCGACGCTCACGGTCAGCGCCGTGAACGTCACGGTGATCCGCAGTGCCGACCAGAACTCCGCCGAGGCGAGGGCGGTGGCGAAGTTGGCCAGTCCCACCCAGCCGCCGCCGCCGCCGATCAGCTCGGTCGCGGTGAAGGACAGCCGGATGGTCTCGAACAACGGATAGCCGATCACCATGGCGAGTGCCACGACGGCCGGCGCGAGGAGCCACAGCGTGCGCCGGCCGTACATCGTCAGGCAGGCTTCATTTGCTGGCGGACAACGCGGCGGCGGCGCTCTGCAACGCGGCGGCAGGCTGCGCGCGGCCGGTCACGACCTGCTGCAAAGATTGCTGCAACGCCGTCGAGAACTGCTGGTAGTTGACCACCTCGGCGCGCCCGACCATCACCGCGAACGACTTCCGCGCGGCCTCCAGCAACTCGGTGCGACCGCCCACCACTTTCGGGTCGGTGAACGAGGACTTCCACATCGGCAGGCTGTTGGTGGCGTAGGCGTTCTGCACCGGCGCCGAGGTGAGATAGAGGATGTAGTCCCAGGCGGCGTCCTTGTGCTGGCTGTTGCTCGGGATGCACAGCGGCTGCGAGCCGTTGACGGCGCCGACGTCGCCCGGCTTGTCGCCCGGAGCGGTGGTGACGCCGACCTGGCCCGCGACCTTGGTGTCGCCGCTGGGCGTGTTGGCGCCGTCCCACATATAGGTCCAGTTCAGCGCCATCGCCGCCTGGCCGCTGGCGAACACCCGCTTCACGTCGTCCTCGACGAACTCGAGCGAATGCGGGTTGGTGACTTTGTCCTTGGTCAGACTTTGCGCCATCCAGGTCGCGGCCTCCAGCCCGCCGCCGGTCTGGAACGCGGGCTTGCCGGCGGAATCGACCGCCTGGCCGCCGAAGCCCGCCATGATCGCGGTGTAGTCGGCGACCAGCGCCTCGTTCTGGCTCCAGCTCGACACCAGCGGGAAGTCGACCACGCCCTTCTGCTTGAGCAGCTTGGCGTCGTCCTCGACCTCGGCCCAGGTGCGCGGCGGTGCGGCGATCCCGGCCTTGGCGAACATCGCCTTGTTGTAGAACAGGAACTTGGAATCGACGATCCACGGCAAGCCGTAGAACTTCCCCTTGTACTCGGCGCTGCCCAGCGCCCCGGTCAGGATGCCGTCACGCAACGCCGGCGTCATCCGCGCGGTGACGTCCTCGATGATGCCGCCCACGGCGTATTCCGGCGTCCACACGCTGTCGGACAGCACCACGTCGTACGCGGTGTTGCCGCCCTTGGCCAGCACCGTCTTGTCGTGCAGCGCCTCGTACGGCACGAACTCCATGGTCACGGTGACGTCGGGGTGCAGCTTCTGGTAGGCGGCCGTCATGGCGCGGATCTCGGCCTCGCTGTAGCCGGCCTGGGCCTGGAACAGCGCGTTCAGCGTGGTCGCCGCCCGCGCCGGCGCCGCCTGCGCGGCCAGCGCCAGCAGCGCGCAGGCAGCCATCGTCCGGTTCCGCATGGTCCGCTCTCCGTAGGTTTGTTGAAGCAGCTTTGCGGGCCGGGCCAGCAGTGTCAACGCGTCCGACCCCTCGCCGCCACCGCAACGACCTCCTGCGCCACGCCGTCGCGCGCAAGGATTACCTCGTCGTGCAGGTTGGTCACGACGCAGACGTGGTTGGGCACGATCCGCACCCGCTCGCCGATCCCGGGCCGCCGCGCGCAGGCCGACAGGTCGACCATGCCGTGCTCCTCGTTGACCCGCTCGATCACCGCGTCGGGGTATTCCAGGACCAGTCCGTAGCCGGTGCCCATGCCTTGTCGGATCAAGTCGGGCGGCAGCAGGTCGCTCGACAGCGTCTTGGAGCCGGCGTCGATGATGGCCCGCTCGGGCGCCGGGCGGCTCACCACGGTCGCGTGGACGTGCAGCGCGCAGTCGGCGAGCGTGGCCGCGCCGAAGCCCACCATGGTGCGGTCGTTGTAGACGTAGGTGCCGACGCGCATCTCGGTGACGCCCGCGACCTCGTGCATCCGCAGGGCGTTGGGCGAGCCGCCGGCCGAGAGGTCGCGCAGCCCGGGATCGGCCAGCCTGGCGGCGGCGGCGAACCCCGCAGCCTCGGGGCCGGCCGGGTAGGTCATCAGCCCGTGGCAGGAGAGCCCGCGCTCGCGCGCCGCGGCGGCGAGGGCCACCGCCTCGGCCACGCTGGCGACACCGCTGCGCCG
>CAXTVL010000274.1:0-1158 GCA_964247515.1 uncultured Acetobacteraceae bacterium
GCCCGCGACGTCGGGCCACTCCTCGAACTTCGCGAACACGCTGCGGCCTTCCATCAGGAACGCCTGGCGCACGACGGCATCGGGGCTGGCGACGACGATGGCGACGGCACCCTTGCCCAGCGTGCCGCGCGCCGCACTGGCGCCGACGCAGCCGTCGGGCCAGGCGGCGGCCACGCGCCGCATGACCTGTGCGTAATGACGCATCTGCAGCCAGGTGCCGCCGGCCTGACCGGCCCACAGCACCGCGAGCACGCCCAACGCTTCCTGCCAGAACGCCATGCCGCCTCCCTCCTGCATCCGCCTTGTGGACAGCCGCCGAGCCGGGCAGCGATCGCGGTATGCGTTCAACGCTAGCCAGGGTTGTTCCTCGATGGAGGATTTTAGAACAATCGTCTTTGCAAATGTCAACTTGTTCTATCGTCGCTCACTGTTACGTGATCGGTTGCCGCTGAGCGCTGGAATTTGTCGGACTTTAATCCGGAAACCGCGCCAACTAGAACATTACTGTTGACATGAACACAAAAGTACACGATGGCAGCCATCAGAACAGGCCGTCGCGGCCGCCGCAGGGCTGCGGCGCGCGGGCCGCACGCCTGGGGGACGCCATGGACGCTATCGCCCAGATCGGGTGCGCCGCCGACGTGGCGGCGCGGGCCGAGGCCGGCAATCCGGTGACGATCGGCCTCGCCGGCGCCGGGCAGATGGGCACCGACATCATCGTCCAGCTCGGCCTGATGGCGGGCGTGCGGCTCGGTGCCGTCTGCGAGATGCGGCCCGCGCTCGCGATGGACGCCCTCGCCCTGTCCGGCCGTGCCCCCGAGCAGGCCGTGACCGCCCGATCCGCCACGGCGGTCGACGCGGCGATCGAGGCCGGGTGCGTCGCCGTGACCGAGGATTTCGAGGCGCTGTGCGGCGCCGGGCGCATCGACGTGGTGATCGACGCCACCGGCAACCCCAATGTCGGCACCCAGATCGCGCTGCAGGCGATGGCGCAGGGCAAGCACGTGGTGATGCTCAACGTCGAGGCCGACATCACCATCGGCAGGTTCCTGAAGGACGAGGCGCGCCGCGCCGGCGTGGTCTACACCGGCGGGGCCCGCCCCCCGGCCGCCGCCGGCCCCCCCCGGGTTGGGCTGGGGCCCGCGGGCGGGGTGGCGG
>CAXTVL010000274.1:1168-4426 GCA_964247515.1 uncultured Acetobacteraceae bacterium
CCGGCCCCGGCGGGCCCCGTGCCGGCGGCGGCCCTCGAGGTGATCGGCTTCGCGCAGTCGCTCGGCTTCGAGATCGTGGCCGCGGGCAAGGGCAAGAACAACCCGCTGCGCTTCGACGCCATGCCCGACGAGTACGAGGACGAGGCCAGGCGGCGCAACATGGCGACGCGGATGCTGGTCGAGTTCGTCGACGGCTCCAAGACCATGATCGAGATGACCGCGATCGCCAACGCCACCGGCCTGGTGCCCGACGTGCCCGGGATGCACGGCCCCGCCGCCGGGCGCGACGAGCTGGCGCAGGTGCTGTGCGCGAAGGAGGACGGCGGCATCCTGGGCAAGCCGGGCGTGGTCGACTACTCGATCGGCAAGGGTGTGGCGCCGGGCGTGTTCTGCATCGTCAAGCCGCGCCATCCGCGCGTGCTGGAGCGCATGGTCGACCTCAAGGTCGGACCCGGGCCGTGCTTCACCATCTTCCGGCCGTACCACCTGACCAGCCTCGAAGTGCCGCTGTCGGCGATCCGCGCCGTGGTCGGCCGCGGTCCCGACATGCAGCCGGTGGACCGGCCGGTGGCCGAGTGCGCCGCCGTCGCCAAGCGCGACCTGCGGCCCGGGCAAATGCTGGGCAAGATCGGCGAGTGGGACTACCGCGGCTTCGCGATGACCTGGCAGCAGGCGCGCGACGCGCGGGCCATGCCGCTGGGCCTGGCCGAGCGGGCGCGGGTGATGCGCCCGATCAAGGCCGGCGAACGCCTCAGCTACGACAATTGCGCGCCCGACGACTCGCTGCTGGTGACGCAGATCCGCCGCCGGCTCGACCAGGCCGACGCGCGCTGGGTGAATTGAGCGGGGAAGGCCGGCCATGACCGCCGCCCGCGACCTCGCCGCCCGCGACCATGCCGCGTCGCAGGCCAACCTGCCCGAGCCATACCGGCGCCTGCCGGCACCCACACTGCGCGAAGCGTTGCGAAAGATGCACCTGATCCGCCGCTTCGAGGAGAGTGCCGAGGAAGCCTACATGCGCGGCCTGATACACGGCACCATGCACCTGTCGATCGGACAGGAGGCCAGCGCCGTCGGCGTCTGCGTGGCGCTGGGCGATGCCGACTACATCACCTCGACGCATCGCGGCCACGGCCACTGCATCGGCAAGGGCGCCGAGGTGCGGCGCATGTTCGCCGAGTTCTTCGGCCGCGAGACCGGCTACTGCCGCGGCCGTGGCGGCTCCATGCACATCGCCGACCCGGCGCGCGGCAACCTCGGCGCCAACGGCATCGTGGGCGGCGGCATCCCGATCGCGGTGGGGGCGGCGCTGTCGGTCAAGAAGCGCGGCTCGGACGCGGTGGTGGTGTCGTTCTTCGGCGACGGCGCCAACAACGAGGGCGCCTTCCACGAGGCGCTCAACATGGCCTCGGTCTGGCGGTTGCCGGTGGTGTTCGTCTGCGAGAACAACCAGTACGGCATGTCCACCTCGACCGAGCGCTCGACCGCGGTCAGGCACATCGCCGAGCGGGCGGCGGCCTATGCGATGCCGGGCGTCACCGTGGACGGCAACAGCTTCGCCGAGGTGGCGCAGGCCGCGTTCGTCGCCACCGACCGGGCGCGGCGGGGCGACGGTCCCACCCTGATCGAGAGCAAGACCTACCGAATCCGTGGCCATTCGCGCAGCGACCGCAACCGCTACCGCACCAAGGAGGAGATCGAGAGCTGGCGCCAGCGCGACCCGATCATCGCGTTCGAGGCCGAGTTGCAGGGCCTGGGCCTGATCTCGGCCGACGAGATCGCGGTCGTGCGCGCCGAGGTCGAGGCCGAGATCGCCGAGGGTCTGGAATACGCCCGCACCAGCCCGCACCCATCGGCCGACGAGCTGACTCGCGACGTCTACACCCAGGCCGCATGATGGGGGGCCGCATGATGGGGGCCGCCTGATGGATGCCTTGATGCCCGAGGCGCCGGTGCGCGAACTCAGCTACGCGCAGGCGATCCAGGAGGCGCTGGCCATCGCTTTGGAGGCCGACCCACGGGTGTTCCTGATGGGCGAGGACATCGGCGTCTACGGCGGCGCGTTCCAGGTCACCGGCGACCTGGTGCAGCGCTTCGGCGAGGACCGGGTGATGGACGTGCCGATCTCCGAGCTGGGCGGCGCCGGTGTCGCCGTGGGGGCGGCACTGACCGGGATGCGCCCGGTGTTCGAGTTCCAGTTCTCCGATTTCGCGGCGCTCGCGATGGAGCAGATCGTCAACCAGGCGGCCAAGCTGCGCTACATGCTGGGCGGCGCCGTCTCGGTGCCGCTGGTGATGCGCTTTCCGGCCGGCTCCGGCACCGGCGCCGCGGCGCAGCACAGCCAGAGCCTCGAGGCGTGGCTGGCGCACGTGCCGGGTCTCAAGGTGGTGCAGCCGGCGACGCCCTACGACGCCAAGGGATTGTTGCTGGCCGCCATCGCCGATCCCGACCCGGTGATGATCTTCGAGCACAAGCTGCTCTACAAGACGAAGGGGCCGGTGCCGGAGGGCGCCTACACGGTGCCGATCGGTGTCGCCGAGACCAGGCGCCCTGGGCGCGACCTCACAATCATCGCGACCTCGATCATGGTGCACCGGGCGTTGGAGGCGGCGGCGGCGCTGGCCCGCGAGGGCATCGAGGCCGAGGTGATCGACCTGCGCTCGCTGCGCCCGATGGACACCGCGACCCTGGTCGCCAGCGTCAAGCGCACCTCGCGGCTGCTGTGCGTCTACGAGGGCGTCAAGACGCTGGGTATCGGCGCCGAGGTCAGCGCGGCCATCGCCGAGAGCGAGGCGTTCGATCACCTCGACGCGCCGATCGTGCGCCTCGGTGGCGCCGAGGCGCCGCTGCCGTACAATCCCGAGCTGGAGCGCGCCGCGGTGCCGCAAGTGGCCGACATCGTCGCGGCGGCGCAGGCACTGGCGCGGGAGCGGGTGTGATGGCGGTCGAGGTGATCCTGCCGCGCGTCGACATGGACATGGGCGCCGGCCGGATTTCGCGCTGGTACGTGTCCGAGGGCGAGGCGGTCGAGCGCGGCCAGCCGCTGTTCGAGATCGAGACCGACAAGGCGGCCATGGAGATCGAGGCTCCGGGATCGGGCATCCTGCGCCAAATCGTCGCCGCCGACGCGGCCGCGATCCCGGTCGGCGCCGTGGTCGGCTGGATTTGCGGCCCCGACGAGGCGGTCGGGACCATGGCGCCTGACCCAGCCCCGGCCGACGTGCCGGCCGACGCGCCGGCCAAGGCTGTCGCGTCCGA
>CAXTVL010000275.1:0-4401 GCA_964247515.1 uncultured Acetobacteraceae bacterium
GAGCAGCACCGGCTCGATCCCGGTGCGGTGCCCCGCGATCGGCTGCGCGTGGCGCACCCGGCCGTCCAGCAGGAAGCCGTCGGAATGCACCGCTCACGCCTCGCCGGCGTCGCGCAGCACGCGTCGCGCGTACGCCGCCCGGTCGGCCGCAACCGCGAGCCGGCGCGGGAACGCCAGGATGCCGCCTTCGACGGCGCTCATGGCGCCATCGAGCAGCACCGCATCGACCCCGGCGTCGCGCAGCAGGACCACGAGGAAGCTGAGGCGGACCGGGTCGTTGCTCGACAGCAGCACGTGCATCCGCGGAGTTCTGCGGCTTTCTCCAGCCAACGCAAGCCGGGCCGGCCTCGCCTTGACCCTGCTTCCGGGCCGCCGATATGGTGACAGGCCACTTTGATGCCCATGCCTTTGGGCCGTTCTCGGCAGGGAGGGCCCGTTGGGCATCGTCATCGGTTCGGCTGAAGCCGTTCAGTCGGCCGCGTCAGCAATCACACGCGATCAAGGCGAGGACGCGCTCGGCACGCTGCTGGGCCTGCTGGGTGGCGACCTCGGCGCCTGCAACACCGAGATCGTGGCGCGCATGGCGAGCCCGGTGGCGTTGATCCCGCAGCTCGCGGCGCACATCGTGGCCGCCGGCGGCAAGCGCCTGCGCCCGTTGCTGACGCTCGCCACAGCCCGGCTGTGCGGCTACTCCGGAAGCCGCCACGTCAAGCTCGCCGCCTGCGTCGAGTTCATCCACACCGCGACCTTGCTGCACGACGACGTGGTCGACGAGAGCCTGCTGCGTCGCGGCCTGGCCAGCGCCAACGCGGTGTTCGGCAACAAGGCCTCGGTCCTGGTGGGCGACTTCCTGTTCGCGCGCGCCTTCCAGTTGATGGTCGAGGACGGCTCGCTCACCGTGCTGGCGATCCTGTCCAGCGCCGCCGCCACCATCGCCGAGGGCGAGGTGCTGCAACTCGCGACCCAGAACGACCTGTCGACCGACGAGGCGCAGTACCTCGACGTGGTGCGCGGCAAGACGGCGGCGCTGTTCGCGGCCGCCTGCGAGGTGGGCGCCGTCGTCGCCGACCGGCCCGCCGCCGACCGCGTGGCGTTGCGGGAGTATGGCACCAACCTCGGCATGGCGTTCCAACTGGTCGACGACGCGCTCGACTACGCCGCCGACCAGGCGACGCTGGGCAAGACCGTCGGCGACGATTTCCGCGAGGGCAAGATCACGCTGCCGGTGCTGGTCGCCTACGCCGCCGGCGACCGCGAGGAGCGGCAGTTCTGGCAGCGCACCATCGAGGCCAGCGAGCAGGCCGAGGCCGACCTCGACCACGCGTTCGACCTGATCACCCGCCACCGCGCGATCGAGGCGACGATGGACCGCGCGGCACGGTTCGCCGAGGCGGCCAAGGCGAGCCTCGCCCGGTTCGCCGATTCGCCGCTGCGCCGCAGCCTGCTGGCGGTGGGCGACTACACCGTCAGCCGGGCGCGCTGACCGCGACGCCAACCAGGGTCATGTCCTCGCGCCGCACCTGCACCGCCACCTCGTCCAGTGCCGCGAGGAAGCCGTCCAGCACGGTGTCGACCTCGGCCTTGTCGATGATGAGCGGCGGGCTGAACACCATCGTGTCGTTGGACGCGGCGCGGCCGATCACGCCATGCGATTCGGCGATCTTCACCACCCGGGCGGCGACCTTGCGCGCCGGGTCGAAGTTGCGGCGCGCCTCGCGGTCGGCCACCAGCTCGACGGCGCCGATCAGGCCCACGCCGCGCACCTCGCCCACCAGCGGATGCCCGGCGAAGCGGCCGCGCAGCCCGGCCTGGAAGTATGGGCCGATCTCGGCCACGTGGCCGCCGATGTCGGTCTCGTCGTAGATCTTCAGCGTCTCGACCGCGACGGCGGCGGCGACCGGGTGGCCGGAATAGGTGTAGCCGTGCCCGAACGTGCCGATGGCGTGGCTCTCGTCGGCCAGCGCCTCGAACACCCGGTCGTTGACCATGACGGCGCTGATCGGCAGGTAGGCGGCGCTCAGCGCCTTGGCGCAGACCAGGATGTCGGGTTCGACGCCGAAGGTCTGGCTGCCCCAGTAGTTGCCGGTGCGCCAGAAGCCGCAGATCACCTCGTCGGCCACCAGCAGCACGTCGTACTTGCGCAACACCGCCTGGATCTTCTCGAAATAGCCGCGCGGGGGCACGATGACGCCGCCGGCGCCCATGATCGGCTCGGCCCACATCGCGGCCACCGTCTCCGGCCCTTCCGCCAGGATCAACCGCTCCAGCTCGTCGGCGCAGCGTTGCGCGAACATCTCCTCGGTCTCGCCGTCCCGGCCCTCGTGGTAGAAGTGCGGCGTCGTGGTGTGGAAGAAGCGCTGCAGCGGCACGTCGAAGCTGCGGTGGTTGTACGGCAGGCCGGTCAGGCTGCTCGCCGCCAGCGTGATGCCGTGATAGCCCTTGATCCGCCCGATCAGCTTCTTCTTCTCCGGCCGGCCCAGCGCGTTGTTGAAGTACCAGACCATCTTGATCGCGGTGTCGTTGGCTTCCGAGCCGGAGTTGGCGAAGAACACCTTGCTCATCGGCACCGGCGCCCGCTCGATCAGCATCTCGGCCAGGTCGATCGCCGGCTCGTGCGACTTCGCGGTGAACGAGTGGTAGAACGGCAGGCGGCGCATCTGCGCCGCCGCCGCCTCGACCAGCCGCTCGTTGCTGAAGCCCAGGCTGGCGCACCACAGGCCGGCCACCGCGTCGATGTACGGCTTGCCGGCATCGTCGAACACCCGCACCCCTTCGCCCCGGGCGATCACCAATGGCCCGACGCTCTGATGCGCCCGCAGATCGGTGTACGGGTGCAGCACGTGGGCGATGTCGCGGGCGGCGGCGGAGTTGGCGCCCAGCGCGGCAGGGGGTGGGGTCATCGGACCGACCTTCAAGTTGGACGGGTCAGCTTACCTCCGAACGCGCCGCCGCCGCCATCCCGGTGTCCTGACGAGGGGCATTGCGAGTGGCGGCGGCCTCGGCGGCGCGGGCGCCGCCCCCCAGCGCCCCCCCCCACCCCCCCGCGGTCGCCAGGACGCCGCCCCCCGCGGCCCCCCCCTCCGCGGCGCTGCCGATCCCGCCATGCGCGGCCGACCAGGCCACCGGGTTCTCCAGGAAGCGGCGCACCTCGGCCAACGCCTGCTCGTCGAAATACGGCCGGTCGCGGCAGGCTTCCAGCACGTCCCACCAGGTACAAAGGTGGTGCAGCGTCACGTCCATCTTGGCCAGCGTCTCGAAGCTGCCCGGGAACACGCCGTAGAAGAACACCACGAAGGCGTGATCGACGATGGCGCCGGCGTCGCGCAGCGCGGTCGCGAAGCGGATCTTCGATTGCCCGTCGGTGGTCAGGTCCTCGACCAGCAGGGTGCGGCGGCCCAGCGGCACGTCGCCCTCGATCAACGCGTTGCGACCGAAGCCCTTCGGCTGCTTGCGCACGTAGGCCATCGGCGCCAGCATCCGGTCGGCGATCCAGGCGGCGAACGGGATACCCGCCGTCTCGCCGCCGGCGACCGCCTCGATGCTTTCGTAGCCGACATGGCGGCCGATCTTCTCCACCGCCAGCTCGCAGATCTTCGAGCGCGCGCGGGGGAAGTAGATGATCCTGCGGCAGTCGATGTAGACGGGCGATTTCCAGCCCGAGGTAAAGGTGTAAGGTTCGGCGGGGCGGAAATTGATGGCCTTTATCTCGAGCAGGATGCGCGCAGTGGTCAACGCGGCGTCACGATCCCAGTCCGTCATGTGCAGCTTGGTCATGGCGCCTGTCCCCTGTCCCGTCCGGCCCGCCGTTCGTAGCCGGGATCGGGTGGCGCTGTCATGACCGAGCGCGAACGCATGGCCTCGGGCGCCAGGCCGAGGGCGCTGGGCAGCGCCGCCAACGCGCGGGTCTGGGTGCTGGACGACCCGCATTCCGGCGCCGGCTCGCGGGCGCTGGGGGTGGCGGAGCGTCTCGGCGTGCCGTTCCGGCGGGTGCCGCTGAGCTGGAACTGGCTGGCGCACCTGGCGCCGTCGTTGCGGCGCGGCTCGCTGCTCGGCCTGTCGCCGGCGGACGCCGCCAAGCTCGCGTTCGACCTGCCGGCCGGCGTGGCGCCGCCGTTGCTGGTGCTGTCGTCGGGCCGGCGCCCGGCGGCGGTGGCGCTGTGGCTCAAGGCTCGGTTCGGGGCCAAACTGGTGCATTGCCTGGGTCCCGGCCTGGCCGGGATGGTGCGGCGCGCGCAATACGACCTGCTGGTCGCCTCGGAGCACGACCTGCCGGCGGCCTCGGCCAACCTGCTGCAGGTGGTGGGGGCGCCGCACCGGGTCTCGCCGGCGGCGCTGCGGCACGCCGGCCTGCAATGGTCCGAGCGGCTCGACCACCTGCCGCACCCGAGGGTGGCGTTGCTG
>CAXTVL010000276.1:0-4383 GCA_964247515.1 uncultured Acetobacteraceae bacterium
CCCCCCCCGCCCCGGGCGGGGGTCTGGGGCCCGGGGGGGGCGCGGGCGCCGCGGGGGCCGCAGGTGGCGAGGGCGCCGGCCGGCGCCCGCACCGGCGCCATGCGCGCCCGCATCGCCCGCGCCGCGCCGGTGATCTCCTCCACCGTCTCGCCGCGCAGCCGCATCGCCATCAACAGGCCGCCGACCTGCGCGGGCGTCGCCTGGCCCGCCAGCATCACGTCGAACGCGGCCTCGGTCTGCTCGGCGCTGAGGGTGGCGCCGCCGGCCAGCAGCGCCAGGAACGGGCGCAGGTCCGAGGCGGGCTGCTCTGGTGTCAAGCGCGGACCCTGACCGGCACGAGGTCGAGGAAATTGCGCAGCAGATCGTGTCCAGCCGTGGTCTCGATGCTCTCGGGATGGAACTGCACGCCATGCACCGGCAGGTCGCGGTGGCGCAGGCCCATGACGAGGCCGTCGGCGGTCCAGGCGTTGACCACCAGCGCCGGCGGCAGCGTCGCGCGCTCGACGATCAGGCTGTGGTAGCGCGTGGCGCGGAACGGGTCGGGCAGGCCCGCGAACACGCCGGTCCCGTCATGGTGGATGTCGTCGACCTTGCCGTGCATCGGCGCGGGCGCGCGGATCACGCGGGCGCCGAACACCTGGCCGATCGCCTGGTGCCCCAGGCACACGCCCAGGACCGGGCAGACGCCGGCCGCCTGCTCGATCAGCGCCATCGAGATGCCGGCGCGGTCGGGGTCGCAGGGGCCGGGCGAGATCACCACCGCGTCGCGGCCGAGCGCCAGCGCGTCCTCGGCCGTGAGCGCGTCGTTGCGCCGCACGTCGGTCACGGCGCCCAGCTCGCCCAGCCGGTGATAAAGGTTGAAGGTGAAGCTGTCGTAGTTGTCGATCAGCACCAGGCTGGTGGTGTTGGCCAGCGCGCCGCGCGCCGCGGGCGGCTCCAATGTGGCGCTCATGCCGCCTGCTCCGCGATGTAGCTCATGCCACGGTTGAACGAGGCGAGGTTGCCGGCCTTGTTCTCCAGCCGGCGCTTGAGGCTCATGCTCTCGGCGCCGTAATCCTCGATCTGCAGCTTGCCGTGACGCGGCACCACCCCCTTCTCGAAGAAGGCGATGCGGTGCTGCACACAGCCCTTGGCGTTCGGGTTGCCGAACGCGTACGAGCACGGGATCAGCACCATC
Organism: uncultured Acetobacteraceae bacterium; assembly: GCA_964247515.1. Classification (GTDB taxonomy): domain Bacteria; phylum Pseudomonadota; class Alphaproteobacteria; order Acetobacterales; family Acetobacteraceae; genus CAVRQM01. The sequence goes on from CAXTVL010000276.1 coordinate 1,178, forward strand.
AGGTTGCGCTGCGTCCAGTCCGACTTCGTGTAGTGGTGCTCGAACTCCATGATCACGTACTGGCCGAGGTCGTGCTTGCGCAGCGTCACCTCGACCGGCTGGTCGTACTCGTCGGTGAAGTGGCCGCGCTCGACACCCACCTCGCCGCGCGGGTGGATCGACATGCCCCACTCGCCCAGGTTGCGCAGGTCGCCCAGGTAGCTGATCGCCAGCTCCAGCGGCGCGTCGACGAAGATCGAATCGGTCTTGATCTCGTGCCGGCCCTGGATCGCGTGGTCGAGCCCGGCGCGGCGCTCGAGGGCACCCTTCAACGAGCGGATCTCGGCGGTGTGGACCAGGTGGATGCCCTGCATCAGCATCTGCGTGCGCCGCTCGGGGCCCACGAAGGCAAGCCAATGGAAGTAGATGCCCGGCTCGTCGGAGCCCAGGTAGCTGGCCGGCAGGATCAGCGTCGGGTAGCACTGGAAGTAGTTCTTGTACTCGTAGCCGCAGTGCCACTCGACACCGCGGAACATCGGCGTGTCGATGGTGCGCACGTGGTAGAACAGATCGTGCTGGTAGCCGGACGCGGTGCCGCGCCAGGTGTCGGGGTCCATCTGCTCGATCATCCGGCTGGCCAGCGTCCACTCGTTGAGGTTGCGCAACTCGCGGATGTACTCGAACGCCGTCTCGGGCGAGGTCTCGATGTAGCTCGACGTCGCGTAGGTGTTGCTTTCCATTGTGCGTGAGATCCTCAGTTGGCGGCGATGACGGGGAAGCTCATCCCCTCGGCACGCTCGGCTGGGCTGCGCTGGCCCCCCTCGCCCTTGATGGTGCGGACCGGGCGCAGGCCCTCGTTGCGGCCCTGGGTGGGTGCGAGCTGGTCGGCGTCGATCAGCACGTCGATCACCACCGGGCCACCGGCGTCCAGGGCTTGCGCCAGGGCTGCGTCCAACTCGTCCTCGCTCTCGACCCGCAGGCCGGTGGCTCCCATCGCGCGGGCCAGCATGGCGAAGTCGACCGCGGGGAAGCAGGCGTCCGCGAGGCCGGCCATGTCGAGCGCCGCCATGCCCTGATAGCACATGTTGTAGCGGGCGTCGTTGAGCACGATCCACACCGCCGACAGGCCGCGCTTGACCGCGGTGTTGACCTCGCTGTTGTTCATCAGCATGGCGCCGTCGCCCACGATCGCCACCGCCTTGCCACTCGCCTTGTCCTGGGCCATCGCCGCCCCCAGGACGCCGGTCGCGGCGTGGCCCATCGAGCCGAGATTGGTGCTGACGCGGTAGCGGCCGGGCTCGGCGAAGCGCAGGTAGTGCGTGGCCCAGGTGAAGGCGTTGCCGGACTCGGCCAACACGATCGCGTCGCTGCCATCCACGACCACCCGCTGCACGGCGGCCATCAACGCGCCCGGCCGCACCAGGTCCGACGCGGTGGCGTCCGGATGCGCGGGATGCGGCCGGGGCAGGTCGAGCGCCGCCGCCGGCCGCGCCGGCCAGAGCGCCAGCAGCTCTTTCAGAAAGTCGCCGACTTCCGCCTGCACGCCGAACGTCGGCGTCTGCGGGAAGGCGACGCCAGGCACGCCGGGATCGACATCGACATGCACGAAGCCGCCGCTCGGCACCAGCATCGGGTTCCAGAACGAGGTCGGCTCGCCCAGCCGGGTGCCCAGCACCAGTGTCCGACGCGGCGCGTCCTCGCGCATCAGCAGGCTGGCCACCACCACGCCATGCCCGCCCATGCCGGTGACGCCCACGAACTGCTTGTGGTCCTCGGGGAAGATGCCCTTGGCGCGCGGCGAGCACATCACCGGGGCGCCGGTCCGCTCCGCCAGCTCGAGGATCTCGGCGGCGGCGCCACGGGCGCCGAAGCCGAGCCAGATCGCGAACGGACCCTCGGACAGCAGCGCCATCGCGTGCGCCACGGCGGCACGGTTGACCACCGGACGCGCGGCGACGCTGCCCGCGAGGTGGGCGCCGGCATCGGCGAGCTTCGGCAACGGCTGCGGCAGCGTGGCGCCCTGGATCGCGTTCGGCACGCTGATATGGGCGACGTAGCCGCCGGGGCGGCTCAGCCCGCTCTCCATCCGGCGCAGCACCTGCGGCAACTGCTCCGGGGTCTCCAGGATCACCGCGTCGTCGAACCACTGGCCGGCCTCGAACAGCGCGCTGGTCGGCATGGTGTAGCCGCTGGTCTCCTGGATGCCGCCGCGCCCGCGCCGCGGCGCCGAGGCGTAGGCGGAGACCAGGATCACCTTGGCCCCCTCGCTGCGCGCGGCGAGCAGGCCGGTCAGCGCGTTGGTGATGCCCGGCCCGGTGGTGGTGAACACCACGACCGGGCGGCCGCCGGCGAAATGCGCCTCGGTGGCGGCGAACGCGGCGCCGCACTCGTGGCGGAAGTGCAGCAGGTCGAGGTGCTTGGACAGCGCCGCCCACAGCAGCGCCTGGGCGCCGCCGCAGACGCCGAACGCATGGCGCACGCCCAGCGCCCGCAGCGCCTCGGCCAGGCCCTCGGCCAAGGTCGATGGCACCGCCACGGCCAGGCTTTCGGCGTCGCGGTCGCGCAGCAGCTCGGCCGGGCCGCTCAACATCGCGGCGCTCATGTCGCAACACCCGTCGCCACTGAGACCAAGGCCGGCGCGAAGGCGGCGCCGGCGTCGCGCGACATCCCGGCGAAAGGGGTCATGAACATCGTTTATTTCTTTCCAGCGTCGTATGGCGGCAGTACGCAAGCAGCACGGGTATAATACTTATGCAACAATACTTTGCTTAAGTTCCTAAACATAGGATGAGGCAGTGCTCGCGTCGATCCACATACAGTGATTGTAGTGGGCTTGATCCTCTCACAAAATTCCGGCTTTGCAGAGCGTTTCGTGTTCACAGAGTCTCGTGGTTTGTTGCAATGGATAGCTGAATTGTGCGTTTCCATCTTTTGCAATGCCAAGGTCACGACAGGATCGGCCATCGCCGGCTCAAGTAACGGCGAAGAGGCGCGCCAGGAGCAACGACACCGGCCACAGCGCCAGCACGCCGGCGGCATAGAGCGGGCCGGCGAACGCGGCGGCCAGGGCAGCGTCCAGCAGGATCAACGACAGTACGCCGGCACGCACCGCGGCGCCGATCAACGCCGGCAGCGGCCGACGGGCGGCGGCCACGAACGGCGGCAGCACCCGCGCCGCCAGCAGCGCCACGAACGGCAGTACCGGCCATCCCGGCCGCGCGCCGCCC
>CAXTVL010000277.1:0-4373 GCA_964247515.1 uncultured Acetobacteraceae bacterium
TGCGCCGCCGCCGCCGGGTATTGCAGCAGGCTGATCTCGTTGTGCATCAGCACGCCGACCGAGGCGCTCTGGCCGCCGCTCATCATCTGCACGGTGACGAAGTCGCCCATCACCAGGGTGACGACGAAGATGGTGCCGATGGCGATGCCGGGCAGCGACAGCGGCACGACGACGTGGCGCAGCACGCCCCACGACCCGGCCCCGGCGTCGCGCGCCGCCTCGATCAGCGCCCGGTCGATGCGCATCATGGTGTTGAAGATCGGCACCACCATGAACAGCGTGAACAGATGCACGAAGGTCAGGATCACCGCGAAGTTGGAGTACAGCAAGAACTCCAGCGGGCGCGCCGTGACGCCCAGGCCGATCAGCGCCCGGTTCAGCAGCCCGTTGCGGCCCAGGAACGGGATCCACGAGATCATGCGGATGATGTTGCTGGTCAGGAACGGGATCGCGCAGACCTGGAACAGCACCATCTGCCACAGCGTCGTGCGGACGTGGAACGCCAGGGTGTAGGCGACGGTGAAGCCCACCGCCAGCGTGATCGCCCAGACGATCGCGGCGAACTCCAGTGTCGCGCCATAGACCTTCCAGGTCACGGCGGAGCCGAGCACGTCGCGGTAGTTCTGCAGGATGAAGGCCGGGACCAGCGAGTACTCGTTGTAGTCCCAGAAGCTGACCACCACGATGGTCGCCACCGGCACCAGCAGGAACACCGCCATCACCAGCGCCAGCGGCGCCGCCTGCAGATAGGACAACCCGGCGCCGGAGCGCCCGCGGGCCTTCGCCGTTATCGCGGCGGTCGCGGGCGCCTCGGGCGCGCGCTCAAGCAGCGATGAACTCATTCCATTTCCGGACCATGTACTTGTTCTCGTCCATCACCGAGTTCCAGCACGCGACGTGGCCCATGCGCTCGTAGAAGCTGCCGCCGTCGCGCACCGCCCCCACCTTCTCGATCGGCGTGCCGTCGGGCGAGACGATCGGCACCGTGGCGGGCTTGCCCTCCATCCAGAACGCCCACTCGGCGGCCGACATGTTCGCCTTCGCGGTGTCCAGCACGGCGCTGTAATAGCCCTGCCGGTTGAGGTAGGCGCCGACCCAGCCGGACAGGTACCAGTTCAAATACTCGTAGGCGGCGTCGAGCTCGATGCCGGAGAGGTGGCGGGCGAGGCCCAAGCCGCCGCCCCAGGCGCGGTAGCCCTCCTTGAGCGGCTGGTAGACGCAGGGCACGCCCTTGGCGCGCACCGCGGTCACGGCCGGCGACCACATCGACTGGATCACCACCTCGCCCGAGGTCATCAGGTTGACGCTCTCGTCGAACGACTTCCAGAACGCGCGGAACTGGCCGTCGTGCTTCATCCGCGTCATCACCGCCATGGTCCGGTCGATCTCGTCGCGGGTCATGTTGCCCTTGTCGACGTACTGGACCTTGCCCAGCGACTCGCAGATCATCGCCGCGTCCATGATGCCGATCGCCGGGATGTTCAGGATCGCGGTCTTGCCCTTGAACGCCGGGTCGGCGAGGTCGCTCCACTTGGCGATCGGCCGGCCCACCAGGTCGGGGCGGATGCCCAGCGTGTCGGCGTTGTAGATCGTGGGCACCATGGTGAACCACTCGGTCGGCGACTTCGCGAACTTGGTCGAGGTTTTGCCCTCGACGAAGCCCACCGTATGCGGCGCCGTGCCCTGGGCGATGACGCTGTCGGGCGTCAGCTTGCCGGTGGTGAACAGCGGCACGATCTTGTCGAAGTTCTTGAGCTTGCTGGTGTCCATCGGCTGCAAGTTGCCGGTCGGGAACACCTTCTTGCAGATCCAGTACTCGACGTCGGCGACGTCGTAGCTGTTCGGCTGCGTCGCCACCCGCTGCGCCGCCGAATCCGAATCCAGCGCCGTCATCTGCAGCGTGAAGCCGAGGTCCGCCTTCGCGCGGTCGGCGATCGGGTTCTGCGCCGAGACGCCTGTGCCGATCTGGCGCAGCGTGATGTTCTTGATGTTCTGCGCCCAGATGGTCGGGAACCCGGTCACGGCGCCCGAGCCGATGGCGAGCCCGGTGGCCGCCGCCGTGCCCTTCAGCAAGCCGCGCCGGGTCACGCCGGCGGTGTCTTCGGTCGCCATCTTCACAGCTCCTGGTTCATGCGTGCAGCAAATGCGCGTCCGCGGGCTCGAAGCCCGCGACCACGGAGTCGCCCAGCGAGACCGGGTGGGCAAAGAACTCGGCCTCGCTCAGCAGCAGGCTGTGCGCCGCGTGGGCGCGGTCGCGCAGGCCCACGCGCACGAACGGGCCATGGTACTCGACCGCGGTGACACGGGCATCGAGCCGGTTGGTGGGCGCGTTCGGCAACGAGGGCGGCAGCAGGCGCATCCGGTCGCTGCGCACCGCCAGTTGCACGGCGCCGCTGGCGCCGTAGGCTTCGGGCGGCAGCGCGATGGCGACGCCATCGGCCAACGCCATGCTGTGCCCGCCGTCGTCCACGCGTCCCGCCAGGATGTTGTGCCCGCCCATGAAGCGCGCCACGAACGGCGTGTTCGGCCGCTCGAACACCGCGCGCGCGGAATCGCTCTGCAGGATGCGGCCGCGCTCCATCACCACCACGAGGTCGGCCAGCGCCAGCGCCTCGTCCTGCGCGTGGGTGACGTGGATGAAGGTGATGCCGAGGTCGCGCTGCAGGCGCTTGAGTTCCTCGCGCATCTGGCCGCGCAGGAACGGGTCGAGCGCCGACAGCGGCTCGTCGAGCAACAAGACCTGGGGGTTGGTGATCAGCGCCCGCGCCAAGGCGACGCGCTGCTGCTGCCCGCCCGAGAGCTGCGCCGGGCGGCGCTCGGCCAGCTCCGCCAGATGCACCCGCTCCAGCATGGCCGCCGCCTTGGCGCGCCGCTCGACCTTCGCCACCCCGCGCATCCGCAGGCTGAAGGCCACGTTGTCGAGACAGGAGAGATGCGGGAACAGCGCGTAGCTCTGGAACATCATGGCGGTGCCGCGCGCCGCCGGGGCCAGTTCGGTGACGTTGCGCCCGCCGATCAGCACGTCGCCGGCGCTGACCGCCTCGTGGCCGGCGATCATGCGCAGGGTCGAGGTCTTGCCGCAGCCGGACGGGCCGATCAGGCAGCAATAGCTGCCGGCCGGGATGCGCAGGTCGATCGCGTCGACCGCCGCTGCGGCGCCGTAGCGCTTGCTCACCGCCACCAGCTCGACGCCCGCGTCCGCCATCCCCGCTCCGCCCGGTTTGCCGGGACTTAAATGCAACGACCATGCCAGGCATCACGACGGCGCGAGTGGCTTGCGCGGCGCAAGAAGCTGCCGCTTTTTACGGCACCGCACGGCAACCGGCGCGGCAGACGCCGTCACAGGGAGACGAACATGGACCGACACGGCAGGATTGCCCTGGTCACGGGCGCCGGCAGCGGCATCGGACGCGCGACCGCGTTGGCGCTGCTCGACGATGGCTGGCAGGTGGCGCTGGCCGGGCGGCGTCAGGCCGCGCTGGCCGAGACCGCCACGCTGGCCGGCACGGACGCCGGACACGCCTTCCCGGTGGCCACCGACGTCACCGATCCGGCGAGCGTGGCGGCCCTGTTCGCGGCCATCGCCGCGCGCTGGCAGCGGCTCGACCTGCTGTTCAACAACGCCGGCGGCAACACGCCCAGCACCCCGTTCGGCGACCTCGCCTGGGAGGACTGGCGCCGCGTCATCGCGGTCAACCTCGACGGCGCGTTCCTGGTGGCGCACGCGGCCTTCCGCCTGATGCGCGACCAGCGGCCCCAGGGCGGGCGGATCATCAACAACGGCTCGATCTCGGCGCACGTGCCGCGTCCCGGCTCGGCGCCGTACACCGCGAGCAAGCACGCGATCACCGGCCTGACCCGCGCCATCTCGCTCGACGGCCGCGCCCACGGCATCGCCTGCGGCCAGATCGACATCGGCAACGCCGCCAGCGAGATGACCGCGCGCATGGCCCATGGCGTGCCGCAGGCCGACGGCAGCATGGCGGTCGAGCCGACCATGGACGTGGGCCTGGTGGCGCGCACCATCGTCGCCATGGCGGCCCTGCCGCCCGAGGCCAACGTCCAGTTCATCACCATCATGGCCACCGCCATGCCGTTCATCGGCCGGGGATGAGCCGGCGGCGGGAACCCCGGCCGCGTTAGGCGGCCAGCTCGTCCTGCACCGCGGCGGCGAGTTCCTGCATGTGGAACGGCTTGCGCAGGAAGCGCTGGCTCAGGCTCTGCGGGTGGAAGTAGCCGGACATCAGGATCACCCGCACGTCGCGCCGCTGGCGCGTGACCGCTTCGGCCAGTTCGAGGCCGGACATGCCGGGCATCTGGATGTCGGTGATGACCATGGCGATCGACGGGTCGGCGCTGAGCAGCGGCAACGC
>CAXTVL010000278.1:0-4352 GCA_964247515.1 uncultured Acetobacteraceae bacterium
ACGCGCAACTGCGCCGGCTGCGCGCCGCCGCGCCGGGCGGCGGCCAGCATGGTGGTGACGAAATTGCGCCCGCTCGCCGCGTAGACCCAGGAGGTGCGCAGCACGATCGCCTGCGGGCACGCCGCCAGCACCGCGACCTCGCCGCGCCGCTTGCTGGCGCCGTAGACGCCGGTGGGGTTGGGCGCGTCGTCCTCGTCGTACGGGGCGCCCTTGTCGCCGTCGAACACGTAGTCGGTCGAGACGTGCAGGCAGGGGATGCCGAGCTCGGCGCAGGTCCGCGCCAAGATCGCCGGTCCCAGATGGTTGGCCCGCTCGGCGGCGTCCGGCTCCTGCTCGGCGCGGTCCACGGCGGTGTAGGCGGCGGCATTGACCAGCAGGCCCGGGGCCGCGTCGCGCAAGGTCGCGGCCAGGGTCTCGGGGCGGTCGAAGTCGAACGCCGGGCGGCCCACGATCCGGTGCGGCAGGCCCTCCAGCGCCGTGTCCAACGCCTGTGCCAATTGGCCGCTGCCGCCGGTGACGAGGATCGGCCCGCCCATCTTCGCGTCAATCAGGGACATGGAACCACGCCTCGCAGCGCGCCAGCCGCGGCAGCTCGCGGTCCTTGTCCGACAGCGCCGCGCCGTCGGGCGGGAGCGGCCAGGGCAGGTCCAGGTCGGGGTCGTCCCAGGCGATGCCGCGCTCGGCCGCGCGGTCGTAGGCGGCCGTCACCTTGTAGAACACCTCGGTGTCCGCCTCGAGTGTGCAGAATCCGTGCGCGAAGCCGGGCGGCACCCACAATTGCGCGCCGTTCTCGGCCGACAGCGTGGCGCCGGCGTGACGGCCGAAGCTCGGCGAGCCGTGGCGGATGTCGACCGCCACGTCCCACACGGCGCCGCGCAGCACCCGCACCAGCTTGCCCTGCGCGCTGGGGGCGATCTGGAAATGCAGGCCGCGCACCGTGCCCGGCCGCGCCGACAGGCTCTGGTTGTCCTGCACGAAGCCGGGGCCGACACCCGCCTCGGCCATGCGCGCGGCGTTGAACGTCTCGCTGAACCAGCCACGGCTGTCACCGAAGCGCGGCGGCGTCAGCAGCAGCACTTCCGGAATGGCGAGAGGCTCGACCTTCATCCGTGTTCCCCGTCGGCCAGCTCGCGCAGCACGCGACCCAATTCGGTCTTGCCCAATGCACCGGCATGGGCGCGTAGCTGCGCCGCGTCGGTCCAGCCCATGCGGAACGCCACCTCCTCCGGGCTGCCGACCAGCATTCCCTGCCGCGACTGGATGGTCTGCACGAAGGTCGCGGCCTGCAGCAGCGAATCGGGGGTGCCGGCGTCGAGCCAGGCGCAGCCGCGGCCCAATCGCTCGACATGCAGGCTGCCTTCTTCCAGGTACATGTTATTCAGCTCGGTGATCTCCAGCTCGCCGCGCGGCGACGGCCGCACCCGGGCCGCCAACTCGCTCACGCGCGCGTCGTAGAAATACAGCCCAATCACCGCCCAGTTGCTCACCGGGGCGGCGGGTTTCTCGATTATCTCGACCGGGCGGCCGTCGGAGTCCATGTTGACCACGCCGTAGCGCTCCGGGTCGCGCACCTGGTAGGCGAACACCGAGGCGCCCACCGGACGCGACGCGGCGGCGCGCAGCGAGACCGAGAGGTGGTCGGCGAAGATCAGGTTGTCGCCCAGCGCCAGCGCGCAGGCTTGCCCGTCGAGCCAGTCGCGCCCGATCAGGAACGCCTGTGCCAAGCCCTCGGGGCGGGGCTGCTCGGCGTAGGTGAAGCGGATGCCGAGCCGGCTGCCGTCGCCCAGCAGGCGGCGGAACTGCGGCAGGTCGTTCGGCGTCGAGATCACCAGGATGTCGCGGATGCCGGCCAGCATCAGCACCGAGAGCGGGTAGTACACCATCGGCTTGTCGTAGACCGGCAGCAACTGCTTGCTGGCGGCCAGCGTCATCGGGTGCAGCCGCGAGCCGGAGCCGCCGGCGAGCAGGATGCCCTTCTGCATCACGCGGCGTCCCGGCTCTGGCCCAGCCGTTCCCCGGCATAGGATCGGGCGCGGATCGCCTGCCACCACGCGCGGTTCGCGAGGTACCAGTCGACGGTGCGGCCGAGCCCGGCCTCGAAATCGTGCGGTGCCCGCCAGTCGAGCGCCGCCTCGGTGCGACTCGGGTCGATCTCGTAGCGGAAGTCGTGGCCCGGGCGGTCGGCCACGAACTCGATCAGCCGGGCGCGCGGGCCGGCCGGGTCGGGCAGGCGGGCGTCCAGTGCGGCGCAGATCGCCTGCACCACTTGCAGGTTGCTGCGCGGCTGGCGGGCGCCGATCGCGTAGGTGGCGCCCGGCTCGCCCCGCTCCAGCACCCGCACCAGCGCCTCGGCGTGGTCGTCCACGTAGAGCCAGTCGCGCTGGTTGGAGCCGTCGCCGTAGACCGGCAGCCGCTTGCCCTCGAAGGCGTTGAGCAGCACCAGCGGGATCAGCTTCTCGGGGAATTGCCACGGGCCGTAATTGTTGGTGGTGTTGCTGACCAGCGTCGGCAGCCCGTAGGTGTGGCGCCAGGCGCGGACTAGGTGGTCGGACGCCGCCTTGCTCGCCGAGTACGGGCTGCGCGGGTCGTATGGCGTCTCCTCGGTGAACGCCGGATCGGACGGGCCGAGCGCGCCGAACACCTCGTCGGTCGAGACGTGGTGGAAGCGGAACGCCTCGCGCCGTCCGGCCGGCAATGTCGCCCAATAGGCGCGGGCGGCGTCCAGCAGGACGTAGGTGCCGAGCACGTTGGTGTGGACGAACGGGCCAGGCCCGTCGATCGAGCGGTCGACATGGGTTTCGGCAGCCAGGTGCATCACCGCGTCCGGTTCGTGGGTCGCGAACGCCTGGGCCATGGCGGCCGCGTCGGCGATGTCGGCGCGCAGCAGCGTGTGGCGCCCGCCATGGTGGGCGACGTCGCCCAGCGCCTGCTCGGACGCGGCGTAGGTCAGCTTGTCGACATCGACCACGCTGTGCCCGGTGGCGGCCAGGATGTGCCGGACCACCGCCGAGCCGATGAAGCCGCAACCGCCGGTCAACATGATGCGCATCGAAATTCCCATTCATCGGCAGATGGCAGGTGCGGCCTTTTGGCAGCCCCTGTGCCGCGCGGCAACGTCGCCGCTGGTTAAGACCCTTCGCGCCGGCCCGGCGTATCTGTTATGAGGGCGGATCAAAGCACGGAGCCGTGGCTTGCCCAAGAGCGCCTATGTGCCGCATATCGACCTGCTGCTGTCCGCCCTGCGGGTCGAGCGCGAACGGCTGGACGGCGAATCCAGGATCGCGGTCGATGCCGGGCTGCTGCGGGCGTTGATCGAGACCGCGGTGGCGCAGATGCCGTTCTCCGAGGCGTTCTACCGGGCGACCTATCCCGACATCGCGGCGGCGCACGCGGCCGGCGAGGTGCCCGACCTGCATCGGCACTTCGTCCGCACCGGCTTCTTCGAGGGCCGCGCCGGCGCCGCCCCCGAGATGCACGACGCCTACTACATCGCGACCTACCCGGACGTGGCGCAGGCGGTGGCGAGCGGCCGGATGGCCAACGCGTCCGAACATTACCTGCGCTCCGGCGCGGCCGAGGGCAGGGCGCCCAACGCCGCCGCCCGCGCCGCGATCGACGACTGGATGACGGTGCTGCGCCGCGCCCGGGAGCGGCCGTGAGCAGCCGCCTGCAGCGCATCCACGGGCTGCTGTGCTCGCGCTTCGTCGACGACGCGATGTACCGCGCGGCGCTGGGCGACGGGCGCGCCAACCTCGCCACGGTGATGCGCTACGTCTCGCTGCCGGTGGGCGGCCGGCCGGCGCTGTCGCCGTATTTCGACCCGCAATTCTACCGCGCGACGGCCGCCAACCTGCGGCCCAGCCACGACCCGCTGCTGCACTTCCTCGAGCACGGGCTGGTGGAGTGGCGCGACCCGCACCCGCTGATCGACCTGTACTGGATCGCCGCACAGGAGCCGGCGCCGCTCGGCGCCACGCCCGACGCGGACGCGCTGGCCGCCGTGCTGGACGGCGATGTGTGCGACCCGTCGCCGTATTTCGACGTGGGCTTCTACGCGTCGCAGCCTGGGGCCCCGGCGCGCGGGATGCTGCGCCATTTCCTGCTGCATGGCGCAGCCGCCGGGCTGCGGCCGGACGAGTGGCTCGACCCCGCCTGGTACGCCGGCGCCTACGACGACGCGCCGCCGGCGGCGCTGGAGGCGGTGCGGCATTTCGTGCTGCACGGCGACGCGCTCGGCCGCGCCGCCGGCCCGGCGTTCGACGGCACGCTGTACCGCAGGTGCTACACCGACGTGGCCGACGCCGGGGTGCCGCCGCTGCGGCACTTCCTCGCCAACGGTCGCGCCGAGGGGC
>CAXTVL010000279.1:0-4302 GCA_964247515.1 uncultured Acetobacteraceae bacterium
GGACGGCGTTCCTATGGGCGCGGTGAACCGCGTGCCGGCGGCGGGCGAGGCGCGGATCGCCGGCAGCTACGAATGCCGCCTCGGCGCCGACGACGCCCCGGCCGCCGACATCGCGTCGCTGTGCGCCGGTGCCGCCGCCTTGCTGTGCTGCCCGGCCGAGCGCATCGACGCGGCGCTGGTGGCCCGCCTGCCCGCCAGCCTGCGCGTGCTGGCGACGTTCAGCGTCGGCACCGACCATCTCGACCTCGCGGCGCTGCGCGGGCGCGGCATCGCCGTGGTCAACACGCCAGACGTGCTCAGCGTCGCCACCGCCGAGCTGACCATGCTGCTGATCCTGGCCGCGGCCCGCCGCGCCGGCGAGGGCGAGCGGCTGTTGCGCGCCGGTCGCTGGGCCGGCTGGCGGCCGACGCAGCTCATGGGCACGCTGGTCAGCGGCCACAGCCTCGGCATCTTCGGCATGGGCCGCATCGGCCGCGCGCTGGCGCGCATGGCACGCGGCTTCGGCATGACCGTCCATTACCGCAACCGCGCCCGCCTCGACCCCGACCGGGAAGCGGGCGCCACCTATCACGACAGCGACGCGAGCTTCCTGCCGCAATGCCAGGTGCTGTCGCTGAACGCGCCCGGCGGCCAGGGCACCCGGCACTGGCTCGACGCCGCCCGCATCGCCCGCCTCCCGGCCGGTGCCGTGGTGGTCAACGCCGCGCGCGGCTCGCTGGTCGACGACGCGGCATTGCTGGCCGCTCTGCGCTCGGGCCACGTGGCCAGCGCCGGGCTCGACGTCTACGACGGCGAACCCGCGGTGCATCCCGGCTACCTGGCGCTGGAGAACGTCACCCTGCTGCCGCATCTGGGCAGCGCCACCGTGGCGACCCGCGAGGCGATGGGTTTCGCGGCGCTCGACGGCATCGACGCGGTGCTGGCCGGCCGCGTACCGCCCAACCTGGTGGCTTGACCCGATTGGGCGGCCCCGCGCAGTCTGCCCCGCACTCTCCGGGCAAGGTTCGATGCTGTTCGACTTCGCGACGCTCTCGACCGAGAACCGCTACAAGCTGCTCGCCTCCACCATCGTGCCGCGTCCGATCGCCTGGGTGGTGTCGCTGAACGCCCAAGGGCGGATCAACGCGGCGCCGTACTCGTTCTTCAACGCGTTCTCCGACGACCCGCCGTTGGTCTGCATCGGCATCGGCGGCGTGGCGCCGGAGCGGCCCAAGGACAGCGGCGCCAACATCCGCGCCAGCGGCGAGTTCGTGGTCAACCTGGTGCCGATGGCGATGATGCAGGCGATGCACGTGACCGCGATCGACTTCGACCCCGAGACCGACGAGTTGGCCGAGGCCGAACTGACCACTCTGGCGAGCAGCAAGGTGACGCCGCCGCGCATCGCCGGCAGCCCGGTGGCGCTCGAATGCGTGACCGAGCGCATCATCGAGCTGGCGCACGCGCGCTCGCTCGTGCTGGGCCGGGTGGTGGCGATGCACGTGCGCGACGACGCGGTGCTGAGCGCCGAGCGCTGCCACATCGACACGCCGAAGCTCGACCTGGTGGGCCGCGTCGGCGGCGCCGGCGGCTACGTGCGCGCCGCCGGCGCGGGGACGTTCGAGCAGCGCCGCATCAAGCGCGGCGACTGGACCCGTCGGACCTGAGGCGGCTCAGTCCGGCTACGCCTCATTCTCGCCCGGGTGCGTCCGACCGAGCCGCGCCACTTCCTCCGGCCACTCGGCCACGTCGGCGACCCGGGCGGGGTTGCGGCCGAGCAGCTCGCGCTTGACGAACGGGAAACCGAGCCGCAGCACCTGACGCCACAGATGCACGCTGGGGTTGAGCGCCCGGCCGCGCGCCAGGAACTTCGCCAGGAGGTCGCGCTGCGCCTGCTCGGCGGCGCTGCCGGCGCGGTCCGCGTCGAAGCGCGCCAGGACCGTCTCGTACGGCCAGATCGCCCGGCAGCGCAGGCCGGCAGCGCGCAGCCGTTGGGCAAAGCCCAGCTCGCCGTGGCGGATCACCCACTCCTTCGAGCGCACGGGGCGCATCCCGGCCCAGAACGCCGCCCACGCCGGATCCGCCATGGCGCGCGGGCCGGCGGCCCAGAAGAACGATTGCAGGTGCCAGCCGCGCTGCCGGCTGTCGGTCGCGGCCCAGATTTCGGCCTGCTCGAAATCGAGGCGCTCCAGCACCGGCCCCAGCGGCGCGAACGGGCCGGCCAGGCTGTCGTTCAGCAGCAGCAGCGAGCGCGTGTCGGCGCGCGGCAGCCGCCAATGCTCCAGCCCGGCGCGCCCGGCGGCGAAATCGAGCCCGAAATTCCGCCGCACCAGTACGCCGTCGCACAGCGCGCGCAACGCCTGCAGGCCGTCCGGCCGCAACGTCTCGGAATTGCTGACCAGCAGCACGGAACGACCGGCGACGCGCAGCGCCGCAAGATAGTTCAGCACCGCCTCGCCGACCTCGCCGGCAGCGTCGAAATGCACGAACAGGGCGACGTCGCGGCCCAGCGGCGGCACCGCATCCGGCCAGGCGAGCGTCACCTGCCCTGGGTCGCGCCACAGGCTCGGCAGCACCGACAGCGCCGCCGGCAGATCGACGGTGACTAGCCGCGCGAGACGGCGCAGCAGCCGCCAGGGTGGGCGCAGGACGTCGAGCGGCGTCATTCAGCCCGCGAGGGCGGGCACCGCCTCCGGCCGCGCGGGGCCGAGGGTCAAGCCGGCCAGCGCCGGGATGCGCCGCAGCAGGGCCGCGTGCAGCGCCTCCCGACGTTGCCACAGCGAATGATACCACTGGGTCCGCCGCTCGACCTGGTAGGCCAGCATCCGGGTGGCCGCCACATGGGCGCGGGCGGCCTCGGCCATGGCGCGGGCGGCGGCCGGGTTGGCCACCAGCCAGGACAGCCGGTGCTGCAGCTCGGTCGCGTCGGCGAACAGCATCCCGGTGCGGCCGTCCTCGATCGAGGCGTCGTAGACCACGCGGCTGGCCAGCGCCGCCACCCGGTGCGCCGAGGCTTCCAGGAACTTGAGGTCGGACTTGCAGCGGTTGAACGGCGTGTCGGCCAGCGGCATGAACGAGATCTCGCTCTCGCCCAGCAGCCGCTGGTAGGTCGGGTAGTCGCACAGCGGCGTGAAGTCCTTGTGCGGCGTGCTCAGCGCGTCGAAGAAGCCGCGGTCGTTGACGACGCGCAGATGCAGCCGCTCGCCGGCGCGCTCGGCCACCATGTTCAGCGCCGGCAGCAGCGCCGGCCAGTCGGCCTCGCGGTTCAGCCCGCCGAAGAACAGCGTGAGCCGGTCGGGGTCGCGGAAATTGGCGGCGTCGGGCAGTTGCGCCACCGCGTTGGGGAACACCGCGACCTCCGGGTTGCGCGGGCGCAGCACCTCGGCCAACGGCTCGGTGGTGGTCTGGATCGCGTGCACCGCGTCGAAATTGTGGATGTCGGGGCGTTGCAGCACCGGGATGTAGTCGGGATGGTCGTCGAACTCGCACACCAGCAGAAAGCCCTGCGACACCGCGCGGCGCACCAGGTCGAGCCCCTGGGCGCCAGCCAGCAGCGGGCGGTGCAGCACCAGGATGCGCGGCATCTCGGACGGCAGCGCCGGCAGCTCGTGCAACTGTGCCACCTGCGGCAGGATCGACGGCTCCGAGACCAGCGCCTGCATCGG
Organism: uncultured Acetobacteraceae bacterium; assembly: GCA_964247515.1. Classification (GTDB taxonomy): domain Bacteria; phylum Pseudomonadota; class Alphaproteobacteria; order Acetobacterales; family Acetobacteraceae; genus CAVRQM01. The sequence goes on from CAXTVL010000279.1 coordinate 3,645, forward strand.
CTCCGTCACCCGCACCTCGCTCACGCCGCCCACCGGCGCCAGCCGGGTCGAGACCAGGGCCAGCGGCGCCACCGTGCGGCGCGCGGCGCGCCAGACGTGCTGCAGCGCCGAGGCGCGGCCGAGGTATTCCTGCGCATCGACACCGAGGCGGTCCAGTGCCGGCCGCATCGCGATCACGAACGCCTCGGCTTGCGGCAGGTCGAACACCCGCGGCATCACGTCGAGCGGCACCAGGCCGGCGCCGGCCAGCGCCCGCTGGGTGGCGCCGAGATTGAACCAGCGCAGATGGGTGCGGTCGAACAGGCCGTGCTCCTCGTACTCCCAGCCGCCGCGCAGCAGCCGGTCGACGAAGCTCCAATGGTCGACGTTGGGCATGCAGATCAGCGCGACGCCGTCCTGCGACAGCGCCGGCGCCTGCTGGCGCAGCACCGCCCACGGGTCGCGCAGGTGCTCCAGCAGGTCGCCGTAGACCAGGCAGTCGACGCTGCCGGGCGGCAGCTCGGCCGCGAACGGCACCGGGTCGGCCTCGACGTCGACCGCGTAGACCCGTTCCATTCTCGTGCCGGCCAGCGCCGCCGCCTCGGGGTCGCGCTCGATGCCGAACAGCCGCGCGCGGGGGTTGCGGCGGCGGTAGGCGGGCGGCCGCCGCGCCCCCCCC
>CAXTVL010000280.1:0-1533 GCA_964247515.1 uncultured Acetobacteraceae bacterium
AACCCGCGCGCCACCGGCCGCCGCCTGTTGCAGTTCCGCACCCCCGGCCGCGAGGCGCGCGAAGCCCGCCACGTGGGCGAGCGGGTCGGGCTGCGGCCCAACGCCCCGGATCTTGCGATCGAGGCGCTGTCCGGCGGCAACCAGCAGAAGGTGGTGGTCGGGCGCTGGCTGGAGGTGGCGCGAAAGCTGCTCATCGCCGAGGACCCGACCGCCGGGGTCGATGTCGGCGCCAAGGCGGAGATCTACCGCCTGTTGGAAGCGGCGCTCGACGACGGGCTGGGCGTGATCGTGGTGTCGACCGATTTCGAGGAGGTGGCGCGGCTGTGCCACCGCGCGCTGGTGTTCTCGCGCGGCGTCATCGTGGCCGAGCTGGCCGGCGTGGAGCTGACCACGCAGGCGCTGATCCACGCCGCCTCGGTCAAGCTCGCGGCATAGGGGAAGGCGATGGCCACATCCATCCGCTCGGCGGCGCTGGAGCCGACCCGCGGCGAGTTGTCACGGCTATCGCCCGCCGGGCGCCTGGCGCGGCTGCTGCCGGTGTACGGCCTGGTGCTGCTGATGCTGGCGCTGGCGGCGCTGTTTTCGCTGCTGCTGCCGCAGACCTTCCCGACCTGGCTGAACCTACGGTCGATCGTCAGCGACAAGGCGATCATCGCCATCCTGTCGCTGGCGGCGATGATCCCGATGGTGGCGGGCAAGATCGACCTCACGGTCGGCTACGGCATCGTGCTGTGGCACATCCTGGCGATCAGCCTGCAGACCATGTTCGGCCTGCCCTGGCCGGTCGCGGTGCTGGCGATCCTGCTGCTGGGCGCGGGCGTCGGCCTGCTCAACGGCCTGCTGGTCGAGGTGGCGCAGATCGACAGCTTCATCGCCACATTGGGCACCGGGACCATCCTGTACGCGGTGGCGATGTGGCACTCGCAGGGGCGGCAGGTGCTGGGCGTGCTGCCGCGCGGCTTCTACGCCATCAACGCCACCAGCGTGTTCCACCTGCCGATCACCGGGTTCTATGTGCTGGCGCTGGCGGTGGCGCTGTGGCTGGCGCTCGAATACCTGCCGGTCGGGCGCTACCTGTACGCGATCGGCGCCAACCCCAAGGCGGCGGCGCTGAACGGCATCCCGGTGCGGCGCTACACCGTCGCCGCGTTCGTGGCCTCCGGCACGCTCACGGCGCTCGCCGGGGTGATCCTGGCGTCCAAGCTGCGCATCGGGCAGGCCAGCGTGGGCCTCGAATTCCTGCTGCCGGCGCTGGTCGGCGCGTTCCTCGGCTCGACCACGATCAAGCCGGGGCGGGTCAACGTCTGGGGCACGCTGGTCGGCGTGGCGATCCTCGCCATCGGCATCTCCGGCATCCAGCAATCGGGTGGCTCGTTCTGGGTCGAGCCGATGTTCAACGGCGTCACCCTGCTGGTGGCGATCGGCATCGCCGGCTACGCGCAAAGGAAGCGCGGCGCCGCGTCCAAGGCGCCCCGCGTGGCGCCCAACCGTCCCGGCCTGGCGCCGGCAATCACCAAGGGAGTGTCCTGATGC
>CAXTVL010000280.1:1543-4279 GCA_964247515.1 uncultured Acetobacteraceae bacterium
AGACACCCCCCCACGGGTGTGGCCTTAGGCGCTGGCGCGCTAGCGTGTTGGCCTGCGCGGGTCTCGCCGTGGCGCAGGCGGCGCGCGCCGACTTCACCGCGGACTCGAAGCAGAGGGCGGCCGCCGCGACCGGGCGCGCCGACAAGTGGGACGGCCCGACCACCGGACCCAAGGCGGTCGGCGGCAAGACCGTCGTGGTGATCGTGGGCGACATGAAGAACGGCGGCCCGCTGGGCGTCGAGCAGGGGGTCGAGCAGGCGGCGAAGGCGATCGGCTGGACGGTGCGGACGTTGGACGGCCAGGGCACCGTCTCGGCCCGCACGGCGGCGCTGGGCCAGGCGCTGACGTTGAAGCCCGACGGCATCATGGTCGTGGGGTTCGACGCCAACGAGCAGGGCGTGGGCCTCAAGGCCGCCGCCGACGCCGGCATCCCGCTGGTCGGCTGGCACGCGACACCGCTGCCGGGGCCGCAGGGCGGATTGTTCGCCAACGTCACCAGCGTCTCGGCCGACGTCGCGGCCACGGCGGCGATGGAGGCGGTGGCGGACAGCGACGGCCACGCCGGCGTGGTGATCTTCACCGACAGCGTCTACCAGATGGCGGTCTACAAGGCGCGCGCGATGGAGGCGATCATCAAGAAGTGCGCCGGCTGCACCGTGCTCGCCTTCGAGGACAGCCCGATGAGCGAGAGCAGCAGCCGGATGCCGCAATTGACCACGTCGCTATTGCAGCGGTTCGGGTCCAAGTGGACCTACTCGCTGGCGATCAACGACCTCTACTTCGACTTCATGCCGCCGGCGTTGTCTGCGGCCGGCATCGAGGGCGACGGCTCGCCCAAGGCGATCTCGGCCGGCGACGGCTCGGAGAGCGCGTTCCAGCGCATCCGCGGCAAGCAATACCAGATGGCGACGGTGCCGGAGCCGCTGACCCTGCAGGGCTGGCAACTGGTCGACGAGCTGAACCGGGCGTTCAGCAAGGAGAAATGGTCCGGCTACGTGCCGGGCGTGCACCTGGTGACGGCGGACAACATCCAGTTCGATGGCGGCCCGAACAACGTGTTCGACCCGGACAACGCCTACCGGGACCATTACAAGGCGATCTGGGGCAAGTAGCGCGCGGACGGACCCGCCGGCCATCGTCGTCACGCTCGGGGAACTTACCGCCGCCGCCTAGGCTCAGCGCAGCAGCACCCTGGGCGGCCCCTCGGCGTCCAGGCAGGCGAACACCATTGCCGCGGTCCAGCAGGCGAGCGAGACCAGCCCGGCGGTCCGCGCCGAGAACGGCATCCGCCGCTCGGCGGCGAGCGCCGCGACGTAGCCGGCGCGGTGGAACAACGCGGCGTTGGCGAGGCCGAGCGCGATCGCCGCGAGCTTCGGCGCCCAGTAGGCGTGCGCGCCGACATGGACCGGGTCGTAGAGGAACAGGGCGACTCCAGTGACCAGGGCCACGGCGAACGTGGCCCACAGCCACGGCAGCACGTGCTCGGCGAACGCCCGCAGCGGCACCGTGCCGCGCCACCCCATGAGGCGGAAGTCGAGCAGCCCGATGCCGCCGAAGAAGGCTGCCATCGACACCACATGCGCGGCGCGGAGCAAGTGGTGGTACGGCTGCGCCGCGAAATGGAATGGCCGATAGTCCAGCGCCACGAGAGCGCCCATGGGGATGCGGATCGGGTCGAACAGGCTGGGATCGGCCATGGCGCTGAACACTCGCTGACAGGCCCGCCGACGGGCCGCGTGGCGGCTTGTTATTGCGAACGACTCGCATTATCAAGGGCCGGAGCAAAACCGGAGCACGCCATGCCGCGCACCCTCGTCGCCACCTTCGCCGTGCTTGCGTGGGCCGGACCCTGTGCCGTCGCCGCACGGGCGGCCGAACCCGTGACGCTGACCCTCAAGGACCACGGCTTCGCCCCGGCCGAGGTCAAGGCGCCGGCCGGGGAGCGGTTCCGCATCGTGGTCACGAACCAGGACGCGACCCCGGCCGAGTTCGAGAGCAGCGACCTGCGGGCCGAAAAGATCGTCGTGCCCGGCGGCAGGATCACCGTCATGGCGGGGCCGCTGAAGCCCGGCACCTACGCCTTCGTCGACGACTACCACCCGGACACCGCGAAAGGCACCCTCGTCGTCACCGAACGGCAGGCGGGGCGGTAGGCCATGCTCGCCAGCCTGGTCCTCGTGTTCCGCGAGGTGTTCGAGGCGGGGCTGGTCGTCGGCATCGTCCTCGCCGCCACCGAGGGCGTGGCCGGCCGCGCGGCCTGGCTTGCCGGCGGCATCGGCGCGGGCGTGGTCGGCGCGTCGGTGCTGGCGCTGTTCGCGGGGGCGCTGCAAGGCGCGTTCGCCGGCAACGGGCAGGAAGTGTTCAACGCGGCCATCCTGCTCGCCGCCGTGGCCATGCTGGGCTGGCACCAGATCTGGATGGCGAGCCATGGCCGGCAGATGGCGGCGGAGATGCGGGCGCTCGGCCGCGACGTGGCGCTCGGCCGCAGGTCGCTGGTCGCGATGGCGCTGGTGGTCGGCGTCGCCGTGCTGCGCGAGGGGGCGGAGGTGGTGCTGTTCCTCTACGGCATCGCGGCGTCCGGCCATGACGGCTGGGCCGCGCTGATGCTCGGCGGCGCGCTCGGCGTGGCGCTCGGCGGAGCCGTCTCGTTCCTGCTGTACCGGAGCCTGGTCGCGATCCCGGTGGCGCGGCTGTTCACCGTGACGGGCTGGATGATCGCCCTGCTCGCCGCCGGGA
>CAXTVL010000281.1:0-2020 GCA_964247515.1 uncultured Acetobacteraceae bacterium
CACCACGTCCTCGATCGAGGTGATGACGAATCCGGATTGGTCGTTCAGCGTCGTGATGGTGACGCCGGCCGGCAGTGTCTTGCGGATCTGCGGCAGCAGCGCCTTGATGCCGCTCACCACCGACAGGGTCGAGGCGTTGCCGGTCTTGAGGATCTCGAGCAGGATCGACTGCTGGCCCTTGACCAGCACGATGTTCTGCTGCGGCGGGCCGCCCGCGTGCACCGAGGCCACGTCGCGCAGGTAGACCACCGCGGGGCCGACCTGCTTGATCGGCAGGTTGTTGAAGGTGTCGATCTGCAGCGGGGTCGAGTTGGTCTGCACCATGTAGTCGACCGGCCCGATCTTCTGGTCGCCGGCCGGCAGCACGATGTTCTGTCCGGCCAGCGCCTGGCCCACGTCGGTGGCCGAGAGCCCGTATTGCAGCAGCTTGCCGCGATCGAGGTCGACCTCGACGTCGGCCGCGGTGCCGCCGTACGGCGCCGGGATCGCCACCCCCGGCACCGCCACCAGCGCCGGGCGGATCAGGTTGCTGGCGACGTTGTAGATGTCCGACGGACTCATGTTGTTGGACGCGATCTGCAGCGCCAGCACCGGGACGCTGGAGGCGTCGAATACCAGGACGCCCGGCGGCGTGGTGCCCTTGGGCATCTGGTTGATCACCGTCTGCGAGGTCGCCACGACCTGCGCCTGCGCCGCGGAGATGTCGGTGCCGGGCTGGAAGTAGATCTTGACCACGCCGCTGCCGTAATAGGACTGGCTTTCGATGTGCTCGATGTTGCTGACCGTCGTGGTGAGCGAGCGCTCGTAATAGTAGACGATGCGCCCGGACACGTCGGCCGGCAGCAGGCCGGTGTAGCTCCAGATGGCGGCCACGATCGGGATCTTGATCGGCGGGAAGATGTCGGTGGGCGTGCGCAACACCGCCATGGTGCCGAACAGCAGGATCAGGATCGCGAGCACGACGAAGGTGAGCGGCCGCCGCAGCGCCACCAGCACGATCGCGTTCATGCGACGCTGCCATGACCGCGCGCCGCCGCTTCGGGCACGCGATGGTGGCGAGCCCTCGCCGGAGCCGCACGAACAGCGACGCTGCGCCTGGCCATCCACGGCTCCATCCAAGGCGTTTTCGGTCTACATGGGACGTGCTTCGGGACGCAAGAGTTCCCGGTTAACTTTTTCTTTATACAGTATTGGCCAAGTAAAGTAAAAAATCCCGTGGTGAAACCTCCGGACCGACGGCTGCCGGCTCATCACGCGAAGCATAACAACGGCCGTCATGGCGGCGGTGTCAACCGGCTGTTAAGGCCATGGGGCCATGCTCCGGGGATGATGTCTCCGCGGCACCCCGCCACTTGCAATCCCGGTCTCGCGCCTGCGCGACGGTTGGTCCGCGGCGTTCCGGGCATGGCCGCCCTGGCGGCGCTCGGCCTGTTGATCTGGCTCGGCTGGTCCGGCGTCGGAATCCGCGAGGAGATGCGTCTGGCGGGGCAGCGCAGTATGCGGATCGCCGAGTTGCGCGGCACCGCGGCCACGCTCGAGGAGACGCTGGTGATGTCGGCGCGCATGGCGGCGCTGTCGGGCAAGCGGTATTGGGTCGGCCGCTACGAACAGGCCGGCCCCAAGCTCGACGCCGCGATCGCCGAGGCGGTCGCGCTGGCGAACCCGGACGTGCGCGCGGCGCTGGCCGAGACCGCCGACGAGGCGAACCGCGGCTTGGTGCGCATGGAACGCGCGGCGCTGGCGATGGCCACCGCGGGCGACCGCGCTGGCGCCACGGCGCTGCTCGACGGCCCCGAATTCGCCTACCTCGAAGCGGTCTACGCCTCGGGGTTCGAGGCGTTCGGCGAGGAGCTGCAGGCGCTGGCGGCGGCGCGCGCCCGTGCGCTCGACCAGCGCGCCTCGATCGAGGCGTTGGGCCTGGGTCTCAGCGCCGTGTTCCTGGTCGCCGCCGCCTTCGCGCGGCGCGGCCATGTCCGGCTGCGTGAGGCGCAGGCGCGGCCCGCCGCCCGGGCGCGGCCCC